>CANHYD010000068.1 GCA_947464705.1 Verrucomicrobiota bacterium
AGCCACCGGATGTCCTGATCAATCTGGCGGAATCCCCACTCAACGGAGTCAAGGGTCACGGAATTCTCTGGAGGGGTTGTGGGCATGGGATTGGTTGACGGTCCGGTCGTTTGGATAACCTGAACCCCTGCCTAGTGCCACGGGTCGGGCCATCCGTCAAACCGCTGCTCCGATAGGCCCATCCCGGGCACCTCGGTTTTGAGGGAAATCCCGGTTGCCGCCCCAGGAATCCAAGGGTATCGCCAAACCACACGATCGGCCCACCGTATCCACTCCAACGGGAGCACAGCGGTTGAATGGATTCTCTCGATGCTCGCATCGGGTTTATCGATTCGATCCACGGATCGGTGTCGGTCAAACTCCAACATGATGAACTCCTCGACTGGCTTTCTGCTATTCCTCCTGGCCTTTCTGCCGCTCGGAGCCTCCGCGACCGCCCAGGAGTCCCGCACCATTCCTCCGGCACTCCAACCTTGGGAGTCTTGGGCGACTTGGAACGACCCGCACCGCCTGTGCCCGACACCCTATTCCGACCCCAAGACGCACCGGTGCTTCTGGCCCTCTCAACTGGAGCTTCAGGTGACCAATTCTGGAGGGCGTTTTGCGATGTCGGTGACGGCCTTCCATGAAACTTGGGTTCCACTGCCCGGTGGGACTGAGATCTGGCCACAGGAAGTCCAAGCTGGGGGCAGGCCGGCGGTCGTGGTGGAACGGGACGGAGTTCCTACAGTGCGGGTGGCGGCGGGCGACACGCGCCTGGAAGGACGCTTCCGATGGAGCGAACTGCCCCAGAATTTGCGCATCCCCCCCTCCCTGGGAATCCTGACCCTCAGCCGGGACGGCAAAGGGGTGGACAACCCCGCCTGGGACGCTCAAGGACTGCTCTGGCTCCGGCGCGATGGGTCCACCGAGACCGCGGAGCGCAACTTCTTGGGGGTGAAACTCTTTTCCGTTCTCGAAGATGGCATCCCTCTTTGGTGGCGCCAGGAGGTCGAGTTGACCGTCGCCGGCAAGAGCCGCGAGGAGGATTTGGGAACCCTGCTGCCCGAAGGATGGAAGCTGGCGGCGATCCAGTCGCCCATCCCCCTCAGCGTGGACGACTCAGGCCATGCGAAGGCCCAGGTGCGAGCCGGCACGTGGACCTTCCGCGTCGAAGCCTTCCGTGTGGACAACCCTCGGGAGATCCAATTTGCCCGTGGGACCCGGAAGACCGCCGCCGAGGCGCTGGTCGCCTTCCGAGCTCGGCCCGATTTCCGGGTCTTGGAGTTCATCGGACCGCCGGCCATCGATCCGTCGCAAAGCTACTTTCCCAAAGCTTGGCAAGGCCTGCCCGTGTACCGCTGGGATACTGCCACACCCGTGCGGTTGGTGGAGCGGATGCGGGGCATGGGCACCCAGAAACCCGCGGGGCTGAGCATCGTGCGGGAAATGTGGCTCGACGAAGGCGGTCATGGCCTGACCTTCCAGGACCACATTTCCGGGCAGATGCAGCAGGTCTGGCGTCTCGATGCCGCCGAGGGCCAGGAGTTGGGATCGGTACGCAGCGGTGGCGAAGGTCAGCTCATCACCCGCAATCCGCAGAACGGCGCCATCGGAGTCGAACTCCGTTCCCGGAATGTTGAAGTGGAAGCCCTTGGCCGGTTGTCCAACACGACCACCTTGCCAGCGACTGGCTGGCGCTCGGATGCCGAGTCGGTTCGCGTGACCTTGCACCTGCCCCCCGGCTGGAGACTCTTCGCGCTCTTCGGGGCCGATTGGGTCCAAGGTGACTGGCTCACCGCTTGGACGCTGCTGGATTTGTTTTTGCTGCTGATCTTCACCTTGGCGGTCTTCCGGATCCGGGGTTGGTCCACCGCGCTCCTGGCCTTTGCCGCCTTCGGTCTCTCCTACCACGAGCACGGCGCGCCCCGCTACCTGTGGCTCCTGCTGTTGGTGCCCATCGCTCTCGAACCCCATATCCCTCAAGGCCTGGGTCGCCGTCTGCTGCGGATCGCGCAACTGATCTCCATCGGTACTTTGCTCTTCTTTCTGGTGCCCTTCCTCACCCGGCAAATCCAGCAGGCGCTGTACCCGCAACTCGAAAGGACCGAAGTCACTCCCGCGCCCATCCCGGTGGAAACAGTGACCATGGACAGCGCCGTGGCCGCGCAACCCGACCGTGGGCCTTCCCCGCTTCCGACCGTGGCCGGCAAAGCCGCGATCTCCGCCCAGTTGGGGCGCCGCTACGGGTTGCTCTCCATGGAATCGAACCTCGCGGATACTCAGGCCGCACCCACCGCTTCACAGGCCGGCTTTGAAAACCTCCGCCAGGACGTCAAGGCTCGTATCCAAACCGGACCCGGGCTTCCAGAGTGGTCGTGGCGCTCCGTCAGTTTTGGTTGGAAAGGACCGGTCCAAGGCTCTCAGCGGTTGCACCCTGTGCTGATTCCGCTACCGGTCGAACGCGTGCTCACCGTCTTGCGCACCGTGTTGCTGGTAGCTCTCGGGGCCACATTGCTTCGGGCTGGCCGGTTGAGCCGAATCTCCGTGCCTCCCGCGGTCTCCGGCTCGACCGGGACGAGGGCCGCAGCGGTTGCGGCGGCCACGGTCCTGCTGAGCGCGTCTCTTGTCACGCCCCCCCCGCTTCAGGCTGCTGAGGTTCCGACAACAGGGACCCCGACCGCGCAACCCTCGCTGGTGCCACCGGCCACGACAACCGCGGCCATGAGCGGGATTCCCGACACGGCCACACTGGAGACCTTGAGGCAGCGGTTGCTGGAGAAATCCGACGCCTTCCCGAACGCAGCCAACATCCCGGCTGTCTCCCTGAGCCTCAACGGACAGCAACTCCGAATGGAGGTCGAAGTCCACTGCGCCGCCGAAACGGCCATTCCGCTGCCCGGACGCCTACCGGCCTACTCGCCGCTCTCGGTCGTCGTCAACGGACGCTGGTCCGCCGCCCTGCGTCGAGACGACGGCTACCTGTGGGTCGTGTTGCCGCCGGGGGTGCATCGGGTCCGGGTGGAAGCCTTGCTGACCAGCGTCGGTGACTGGGAGTGGACCTACCTGCTCAAGCCGCGTCAGGTGCGCATCGACGCCCCGGACTGGACGGTGGTCGGAGTGCGTCCCGATGGCGTTCCGGAACAGCAGGTATTCTTCGCGCCGAAGCAAAAGATCGTCGTTGCGGCCGCCAGCTATGAACGCCAGGAACTCCAGCCCATCGTGGCCGTGGAGCGCCGTCTGGAACTGGGATTGCAGTGGCAACTCCGCACCGTGATCCACCGCCTCTCGCCCGTCGGAAAGGCCATCTCGCTGCGCATCCCCCTCTTGGCCGGCGAGAATGTGCTGACACAAGGCCGGGTCGTGCAGGACAGCGGCATGGAGGTACGACTCGGCGCACAAGACACCCAACTCTCTTGGGAGAGCAGCCTGGCACCGGTCGATGCTCTCACCTTGTCCACGCGGACCAACGACACCTGGGTGGAACGTTGGCACCTGGTCGCGTCGCCGGTCTGGAACGTGTCGTTGTCGGGACTGGCACCGGTGTTCGATGCGCGAATCAACGAGTTGGAGCCGATCTGGCAACCGTGGCCCGGGGAGACGGTGAACCTGAAGATCCATCGCCCCGAGGCCATTGCCGGTGCGACGGTCACTGTCCACCGGGCAATCCACGAGGTGACGGTGGGACAACGCCAACGGCTCTCCACGCTCCATCTTTCCATCCGCTGCAGCCTGGGCGAGGACTTCCTCATCGACCTGCCCGCCGAGGCCGACATCACCCGTCTCACCCATCTGGGCCAAGAAATCCCGGTGCGTCGCGAAGGCTCGAAACTGGTGATCCCCCTGCGGCCTGGCGAGCAGATGCTCTCGATCGGTTGGAAAGAGAACCGACCGTTGGGCTTCCGGGCCGACAATGGGACTGTGCGGTTGCCAGTGGAGAGCGCGAACATCCAGAGCTCTCTGGGCGTGGGAGAAGACCGTTGGGTTCTGTGGGCCTCGGGGCCCCGGCGCGGGCCAGCCGTGCGTTTCTGGGTGATCCTATTGACTTCCCTCCTGACGGCTTTGGCCCTGGGCCGCATCCCCGGTTCTCCGCTGCGCTCGCTGCAGTGGATGCTCCTAATGATCGGGCTGACCCAAGCACCGCTTCTGGGAGCCTTCACGGTGGTGGTCTGGTTCTTCGTGCTGCGCTGGCGTGGGCATGAGCGATTCCAGACGCTGCACTGGTTGGCCTACGATGGAGCCCAGTTGCTGCTGGTGGCGCTGACGGCGGCGACGGTGGGAATCTTACTCTTCGCGGTCAGTGCCGGCCTCTTGGGCAACCCCAAGATGTTCATCTTGGGCAACGGCTCCACGAGCACTCTCCTGCGTTGGTTCCAAGCGCGGAGCGAGGGTCCGACTCTGCCGGTCTGCGCCGGCTTCTCTGTGTCGATCTGGTGGTATCGCTTTGCGATGCTGCTGTGGGCCCTCTGGCTGGCAGTCTCGGCGTTGGGTTGGTTGAGTGCGGCTTGGAAGAGCTTCGCTTCGGGAGGGTTTTTCCGACGCCGGCCCCAGCGCACACCCCCAGCGACCTCGAGCGTCCCAGCACCGCCCCTGATCGCACCAAAACCGCCGGTGCCTCCGACCCCGTCCGATGCGTCCGGGGTTTAATGGATCGTGCTGGCCGCGGGTTCTTCCGCAAAAGCGTCGTTGTCCCCGGGTGACGGGCCTCCATTGGCCCGCACCTCGCTCTGGCTGCGTCTTGCGAAAGAATCCGCTCCGCCATCACTTTCCTCCCCACCGAAGTTGCCACGGCTGAGTCCATGATCTTCAACTCCAACGCGTTCCTCGCCTTCCTGGCGGTGGTCAGCCTGCTCTATGGGCTGGTCCGTCACCGGGCGAGCCATCGCGACTGGCTGATCCTGGTGGCTAGCCTAGTGTTCTACGGCTGGTGGGACTGGCGCTTTCTGGGACTACTGATGCTCACCGGAGGGGTGGATTTCTGGTGCGCCCAACGGATCTCGCTACATACCGACCCCGGCCTCCGTCGGCGATGGCTCTGGCTGAGCGTGGTGTCCAACCTGGGGACCTTGGGGTTCTTCAAGTATGCCGGATTTTTCGTGGATTCGGCCGCCGCTGCTCTGGGGCACCTCGGGCTTTCGATCGCTGGACCAGCGCTGAACATCGTCCTGCCCGCAGGCATCTCGTTCTACACCTTCCAGGCCCTGTCCTACACCGTGGATGTGTATCGGGGACAAGTCGGCGCGGAGCGCAATCCGGTGCGCTACTTCGCGTTCCTCACCTTCTTTCCCCAACTGGTGGCGGGACCCATCGAGCGGGCTTCGTTTCTCCTACCGCAGTTCCGTCAACCCCGCGAAGTGACCCAGGCCCGGATAGCTCAGGGCATTTGGCTCATTCTGTGGGGGTTCTTCTTGAAGGTGGTGATCGCCGATTCTCTGGCTCCGTTGGTGGACCTGGCCTTCGGATCCCGCTCGGCCGGAGGCAGTGTCATTCTCTGGGGCACCCTGGCCTTCGGCGGACAAATCTACGGGGACTTCGCCGGCTATTCCGCCATCGCCCGAGGGGTGGCCAACACAATGGGCTTCGAGCTGTCGCCCAACTTCGCGCAGCCGTATCTGGCGCAAAACATCCAGGAGTTCTGGCGACGCTGGCACCAAAGCTTGTCCACCTGGTTCCGGGACTATGTATACGTGCCTCTGGGCGGCGACCGGAAAGGTTCGGCCCGGACCTTTTTCAACATCACCGCCACTTTCGTCCTGGCCGGTCTCTGGCACGGCGCCAACTGGACATTCCTCCTGTGGGGACTGTGTCATGGCGTGGCGTTGGGGGTCTTTCGGCTGTGGCGCTCGTCATCACTCGGGCAACGCCTGCTGATTCCCAAACCCGTGGGCTGGCTCTTGACCCTCGCAGTGGTCTCGCTCGGTTGGTTGTTTTTCCGGGCCTCGTCGATCGGTCAGGCCTTCGAACTCATCCAGGCAATCGGCAACAAGCCGGCCCCGGCCTGGGCGGCCACGTACGGGATGGCGGTTGTCCCCGGATTGGCGGCGATCGGATTCTCGGACCTCTTCCATCGACGTTTCCCACCCGAGCTCATCGCGGGCTGGCACTGGCCCCGACGGGCCGCGATCCAGGGAGTGCTCCTCATCGCCATCATCGTGCAGTGGGGTAAAGCGCCCCCGGGGTTCCTCTACTTCCAATTTTGAACCTCACCATGGCTCCCTTGCCCGGTTCACAACTCCCGCCCGGCGATTTTCCCAGCCACACCTACGGCTGCAATGGGCGGGATCTCCTGCGGAATCTCGCCGCGACTCTGGGTCTCGTGTTACTGGCGGGATTCGCGGCCCTGGCGCTCCTGAAGTCGGGATTGGCCGGCACTCCGGCCCTGCTGGGTAACCCCGACTCCACGATCCTCGCCACCAAGGCCCGGCTGGCCTCCGGAACCTCCCCGGCCCGGATCGTCTGGGTTGGAGACTCCTCCTGCCTCATCAATGTCGATGTCCCCACGCTGCGTTCCGCCGGGATCGAGACTGTGAACCTGGGAACCCTGAGCTACTTGGGCATCGATGCCTTCGGGCTACTAGCCCAGCGCTTCTGTCGGGATCGAAGCGGGCTAAAGGTGGTGTTGGTCGTCCACCCAGAATGCCTGCGCCTGGCTCAAACTTCCGTCGAGCACCGGGAGATCCTCGAGACGGCCCTCGAGCTCCGCCGGCCAGCTTGGAATCTCCGGCGAGATTCCCTCGCTGCAATGCTGGGATTTGAAGACTTCCGCACGCGATGGATCGACCGCAGCCTTCCCACCCCGCTGAGCGGCAGCCTCGGCCAACGCTACGGCTTCACAGGGAACCTCCAGCGAGAACTGCTGGAGACGGGCGGCACCCTGGAAGAGACCGCGCACTACGATCCCCGGACAACTCCCGGATCGGCAGACTACCGGATCGCTCCCCGGATCCAATCGGAGTGTCGGCGATTCCGAGCCTTGCTGCCCCGCGAAGTCTCCCTCCGCCTGATCCTCTCCCCGGTCCCCCAATCGCACGCACTCCGACGGCACGAAACGACGGTCTCCGAAATATCGAAATCCCTCGCCGGATGGCTGGAGGCCGACGAAGCCCAAGGCTCTCAGCCGTGGATCCTTCCCGATGCGGATTTTGGGACACCCACCCATCTCCGTCCCGAGGCCGCCCGGCGCTACACCCGCCAACTCGCCGAAGGGCTCCTATCCCGTCCAGAGCCGATCCAGTCCGGCTCAACATGGAAGACTCCAGCTCCTGCTGCTCCGGCTCCTGCCGTATTAAACCAACGCCTCTGAACCCGAGCCGCTGGACGTTCCGCTGAGGCGGAAATTGGCCGCTACTTCGGCGAGCCCTTGGCTCCTTCGCGAGCGGCCTTGAATTCACTGCCCGCATTCCACTGCGGAGTGCGGCGATCCTCAGCCAGTCGCCAGAGAATGTCGTGATACAGGCGCAAATCCTCCGCGGCCCCGCTCAGATCCCAATCCGGTTTCACCTGATCACTGATCTTGTGGTAGTCGCGCTCGATGTACTCGTTGACCTTGGATTCACCATATCCCGGCGGTTTGCCCAGATAATCGTCCCCGGCCTTGATGTACAAAGCCGGCACACCGCCCTTCATGAACTCGAAGTGATCGCTGCGGTAGAAGCCTCCGCGTTCCGGGTGCGCATCGGGCAAGACCACCCGACCCCGGGCCTTGGCCACGGAATCGAGGACGGCATCGAGGGTCGAAGCGCCCCGGCCGATCTGTCGAAGATCCCGGGTCCGCCCCCACTGATTGGCCCCGTCCATGTTCAGATTGGCCACCGTCTTGGACAGCGGATGAACCGGTTGGGCCACATAGTGCGCCGCACCCAAAAGACCCTGCTCCTCGGCGGTCACCGAGAGGAACAGCAGAGACCGTTTCGGCGCCTTCCGGGCAGCGGCACCGAAGGCCTCGGCTAATTCCAAGAGCCCGGCCGTCCCGATGGCGTTGTCGGCGGCCCCGTTGAAAATCTGATCACCCTCCAGGCTCGTATTGCGGCCGAGATGATCCCAATGGGCGGTGACCACGACCCATTCATCACGAAGCTGAGGATCACGGCCCCGAACCATCCCGAGGACATTCTTCGACTTCACCGCACGAGACACGTTGCGCGCCGTGAAACTCGCCTTCTGCTTCAACGTCACCGGCCGGAATCCCGGCGTGCGAGCAGCCTCCTTCATCGCCTCGTAGGTAGTTCCATTGGCTGCGAAGAGCTTCTGAGCCCGATCCAAACTCATCCACCCGGCGATGTCGGTCTTGGGCGAATGGTCGGACTCCAAATCGAAGCGCTCACGCCCCCACGAATTGATCACCACGAACCAGGGATACGCCGCTGGGACGGTCTCATGGATGATCAGCACCGCAGCGGCCCCCCGCCGACCTGCCTCCTCCAACTTGTAAGTCCATCGGCCGTAGTAGGTCATGGCCTTGCCCCCGAACCACTTCGGATCGAGCTCACCCGGGTGAGCCGGATCGGGAATCGGCGGATCATTGATGAGGACCACGACGGTCTTACCGCGCACATCCAGATCGCGGAAGTCATTCCATCCGTATTCCGAGGCATGGATTCCATAGCCCACGAAGACCACCTCGCTCTCCGGCACACTCACCTCACGACCCAGTCGCGGACTCCAGGCCACATAATCCTGCGGCCCGACCAACGCCTCACCACCCAGGGAGAACTCCACCGAAGATTTCACCCCCACAATAGGAACATCCTGCGTCCAAGATCCGTCGGGCATCCCCGGCTGCAGGCCCGAACGACGGAATTGCTGCACCAGGTAATCCACGGTCTTGGCCTCACCGGGAGTGCCTGGACCGCGCCCCTCGAACTCATCACTGGCCAGCACCCGGGTGTGCTCCAGGATTTGCGCGGGTTGAATGGAAGCAGCTCCTCTCGGATGAGCCGCCCAGCCCGGCTCAACCAACGACACCCAGAGCGGCATTGTCATCACGGCGACCCGGGTCATCCATCGATTCAAAATCATGGCCCCGCCATGGGAATCCTAATCCATCCCGCAATCAACCCCCTCCGTAAAAGCCCAGATCCCCACACACCCAACCCAACTCACCCAGCGGCAGCGGGACCGAGCCGGAGCGAGCTTAGGAGACGAACACCCAGGCCCCTCGCACGCAGCGCGAAGTCATCACTCAACGAGACTCCCAGCGAACGCAGGCTCGGTCCCGCGGAGCACCCCCCGAGAACCCGGCCCCAGAGTCCGTCCGCAACGCACCCCCACCCACAAAACCCCAAGAAAGAAACCAACCAGAGAACCCCCTCAATCTCTCTCCAACCACCCAAGCCCCACCAGTGGCAACGACAGCGGCAGCGGGATCGAGCCGGAGTGAGCTTAGGAGACGAACACCCAAGCCCCTCGCGCGCAGCGCGAAGTCATCACTCAACGAGACTCCCTGCGAGCGCAGGCTCGGTCCCGCGGAGCACCCCCAGAGAACCCGGCCCCAGAGTCCGTCCGCAACGCACCCCAACCCACCCACAAAACCCCAAGAAAGAAACCAACCAGAGAACCCCCTCAATCTC
>CANHYD010000069.1 GCA_947464705.1 Verrucomicrobiota bacterium
TGGCACAGTTCGGCATCGAGGTCGCACCCGGTGACATCACCAAGGGACCCACCATCACCCGGTATGAATTGCATCCGGCACCGGGGGTGAAACTGGAGAAGATCGCGGGCCTGACCAACAACATCGCCGCAGCCATGAAGGCCGAACGGCTGAATATCCTAGCCCCGATTCCAGGAAAATCGTCGGTGGGTGTGGAGGTTCCCAATGCGGTCAAGACCAAGGTCATCATGCGGGACCTTCTGGAGTCCCCGGAGTGGCAGAGCACCAAAGCCCGCATCCCCCTAGCCCTGGGCAAGGATGTCTACGGCAATCCGATCATCGCCGACCTGGCCGAGATGCCTCACGTGCTCATCGCCGGCAGCACTGGTTCCGGTAAATCGGTCTGCATCAACACCATCATCGCCTCCTTGGTGTACCGGTTTAGCCCAGACCAACTCCGCTTCGTGATGATCGATCCGAAGGTGGTGGAATTGCAGCAGTACAACGCGTTGCCCCATCTCGTGGTGCCCGTGGTGACCGATCCCAAGAAGGTGATTCTCGCACTGCGATGGGTGGTCAATGAGATGGAGAAGCGCTACCAGATCTTTGCGCGGGTCGGGGTGCGCAACATCAAGTCGTTCAATGAGCGGCCGAAGGAAAAACCTCTGCCAATCAAGGAACCCGAGCTGCCGCTGACCGCACGCAAGGAACGGGTCGAGCCGGGCGCCGATGGATTTGCCGTCGAGATCGATGAACAGATCGTCGTACCCCGGGACGAGGACATCGTCATCCCGGAGAAGCTCTCTTACATCGTGGTCATCATCGATGAGTTGGCGGACCTGATGCTTGTGGCCCCGGCCGATGTCGAGATGGCCATCGCCCGCATCACGCAGATGGCTCGGGCCGCGGGCATCCATTGCATCGTCGCCACCCAGCGTCCCTCGGTGGACGTCATCACCGGTGTCATCAAGGCCAACATCCCGGCCCGTATCGCCTTCCAGGTTGCAGCCAAGGTCGACTCCCGCACCATTCTAGACCAGATGGGCGCTGACAAGCTGTTGGGCAAGGGCGACATGCTCTACCTGCCACCGGGATCTGGGCGACTCATCCGCGCTCAAGGGGCCTTGATCACCGACGCCGAGATCGAAGCCGTGATGAACCACATCAGCGTGCAAGGCAAACCGAGCTACGAGCCCGAGATTCATCAGGCCCTTCAGAAGGCTCAGAGCAGCATGGGATCCTTGCCGCTCGATCCCGACGACGAGGGGAGCAGCGAGGACGACGAACTGCTCCGAAAGTGCATCGATGTGATCCGCACGGAAAAGAAGGCCAGTGTTTCCCTGCTGCAACGGCGGCTCAAATTGGGCTATGGCCGCGCGGCCCGCATGATGGACGAGCTCGAAGATCAAGGGGTCGTTGGGCCGAGCAAAGGGGCCGAACCGCGGGATATCCTCATCGATCTGGACGGCGGTGGTTTCGATGGTGGCAGCCAACGGTTGGTCTGAAGGAGAGTCTCAGGATCTGGCGGGGACTGAGCCTCTCCAGTGTCCGTACACCGACTCGGGGGTGCATCTCACCTTGAGAAAGCACGGATTCGGGACTAGAAAGACAAAAAATAGGTTCTCCCAGCATGCCCCTTCCACGCCCCTCCTCCTTCAATGACAGCACCCTCAGCATCATCATGGGGGGAGGTCAGGGAACCCGTTTGTTCCCGTTAACCCGGGATCGCGCCAAGCCGGCCGTGCCGCTGGCGGGCAAGTACCGTCTGGTCGACATCCCCATTTCCAACTGCATTAACAGCGGTCTCCGTCGCATCTACCTGCTGACGCAGTTCAACTCGGCTTCGCTGCACCGGCACGTCTCTCAGAGCTACAAGTTCGATCACTTCAGTGGCGGCTTCGTCGAACTGCTGGCGGCCGAGCAGAGCTTCTCCAGCACGAGTTGGTATCAGGGGACGGCAGATGCGGTCCGCAAGAATCTCCAGCACTTCAAGAACAACGACTTCGAGTACGCGCTGATTCTCTCGGGTGACCAGTTGTACCAGATGGACTTTCAGGCGGTCATCCAGGCTCACATCGAGAACTCGGCCGACTTGACCGTGGCGACCATACCGGTGGCCGCACGCGAGGCTTCAGCGCTGGGTATCATGCAGGTCAATCCGGAGAACCGAATCACCCGCTTCGTGGAGAAGCCGAAGGATCCCGCGGTGCTGGAGTCCATGAAGCTCGATCGGGCCACCTATCCGAAGCTGGGCATCCGACGTGATGAAGACCTTTATCTCGCCTCGATGGGCATCTATGTCTTCAACCGAGAAGTGCTCTTCGACTTGCTGAACAACAACCACACGGATTTCGGCAAGCACATCATTCCGGGAGCCATCGAGAATCACCGGGTCTATTCCTACATTTTCCAGGGCTACTGGGAGGACATCGGAACCATCCGCAGCTTCTTCGAAGCCAGCCTCGACCAGACCAGTGATCGGCCCCAGTTTGACTTCTTCAATCCCACGGTCTTCACCCGGCCCCGCTACCTGCCGGCCACCCGCATCGAGAGTGCAGCCATCGATCACGCGGTGATCGCCGATGGGTGCACCATCGACCACGCCCAGTTGCGCCACGCCGTCGTGGGCATTCGATCCATCCTCGACGCGGGGAGTTCACTGAATCGAGTGGTGATGATGGGGGCGGATTACTACGACAACACCGAGAAGCGCAATCGCCCTGAGAACCAGGGGATCCCCATTGGTGTGGGCCGCGGAACGCGGATCGACAACGCCATCATCGACAAGAATGCCCGCATCGGCCGCAACTGCATCCTGTCTCCTGAGGGCAAAGCAGCCGATGTGGATCACCCCCTCTATTACATCCGCGACGGTGTCTTGGTGATTCCCAAGGGGGCGGTCATCCCAGACAAGACCATCATCTGACGGGCGTTCCACTGGATGAGGCAAACGGTCGTGTGGATCAGGTTTGCAAAATGATCGCTTGCCTCTCCAGAGGGAATGCCACTACGTTGTTTCTTCCTTTGAGGCAATTTGCCCGTGAAATCGGGCAGGAATACACATTTCTATGGTTCGCATTCGTTTGAAGCGCGGCGGTAATAAAAACAACCCGGTGTACCGGATCGTGGTGGCCGATGGACGCAGTCCCCGGGACGGCAAGTTCATTGAAGAGATTGGCACCTACAATCCCAAGACCAAGGGTAACAACTACACCCTGGATTTGGGCCGCGCCCAGTACTGGGTGGGTGTCGGGGCTCAGCCCAGCGAGACGGTGGCTTCTTTCATCAAGAAGTCGACCAAGGTGGCTGCCGTTGCTGCCTGAAGCTGCTCATCGCTGACACGTTGTCGCCATGCAGGCCTTCCTCGAGTTTGTGGTGAAGGAGTTGGTGGATGAACCGGAATCGGTTTCCGTGACTCCGGCCGAACGGGGAGGGCTGACGGTGTACGAGGTGCGCGTGGCTCGCCAGGATGCCGGAAAGATCATCGGTCGTCGTGGCGGCACGATCCAAGCCATTCGGTCGGTGCTCCAAGTGGGCGCGGCCAAGGCGGGGCGTCGCTGCACGGTCGATTTGGTCGAAGACGAATAGTATCCAAGTCGGACCATTCGGGTTGGACGCTTCAGTTCAATAATCCGGATCCAGTGATTTGGATCGTTTAACTTGGGTCGGAGCATTCATTGGCCCGAAATCTTCAGGGTCTATCCTTCTGGGTTCAACCGTCTCAGGTCGGTTCACTCCGGTCGCTCACCAAGAGGACCTAACGACTTGGGTATGTAAGGATCTGGGGTTCTAAGGACCTATCTGAAGCGAATCCACTTCGGGGCGAAATCCTCCAGTTTGACCGGCTTCACGGCCCACCGATTGGGCCCAAAGCTTTGGATATCTCTGGTGCAAGACGGTTCCGTTGGGCGGAGTCTTACTGGACGGCTTGAATCGGTGATCGGTGATCGGGTTTTGGTTCGATCTCCAGAAATCTCCAGGCCACTTTTGAGCGAACGGAAGCAACGGGTTGCTGCCGTGGTGTCTTGCAGTCGTTCTGGCGCAGGTGTCACCAGCGATGGTTCATCCGGGCCGAGCTTGGAGTTGTTGAAGCCGGTTGGACGAACCGCGGAGACGGGTGAGGTCGCAGACTCGAGCGGGGTGTCCCATGAAAGTTGATATTTTAACCCTGTTTCCGGAGATGTTCGTAGGTCCTTTGGACGAGAGCATCGTGGGGAGGGCCCGGAAGACGGGGATTTTGGATCTCAAGATTCATTTTCTTCGCGACTGGGCTCATGACCGGCATAAAACGGTCGATGACCGACCGTTCGGCGGTGGGCCGGGAATGGTTCTCAAGCCGGAACCGATCTTTGAAGCAGTGGAGTCCCTTCGGGGGCCAGAAACGCGAGTGATCCTCACCGCTCCCGGGGGGCGTCCCTTCAACCAAGCGGTGGCAGGTCAGTTGGCGGCGATCCCGCATGTGATCCTGATCTGCGGGAGCTATGAGGGGTTCGATGAGCGTATCTGGGAGCATTTGGCCGACGATGCGCTGAGCATCGGCGACTATGTGCTCACCAATGGGGCGTTGCCCGCGATGGTCATCGTAGACACGGTGACTCGCCTGTTGCCCGGAGCTCTGGGAGACGCGATGAGCGCTTCCGAAGAATCTCATGGTGACGGATTGCTCGAATACCCCCATTTTACCCGACCTGCGGATTTCCGTGGGTGGACAGTGCCTGAGGTGCTCATGTCCGGAAACCACGCCGAGATCGCCCGATGGAGACAGAAAGAATCCATGAGACGGACGGCAGAGCGCCGGCCGGATATGTGGAAAAAGTACCGCTGGCGAAAACCGGGCAAATAGCCCAAGTTAGGGTGCTTTCCGATCCAGATCGAATTGCGATCGGGGTGGGATCAACACGGGGCCGGCTGAAGGCCGTCGTTGGGCTCAGTTAAAATTAGGCCGTCGAAATTTCGGATGTCGAATTGACGGGTGGAAAGTTTTTTTGGAGTCTTGGTTTTTACAAGATTGAGGGTTTGGGAAATTTAGTTTTGGAAATTTGAAGAGAACACAGCCATGAACAAGGCCGTATTGTTTGACAAAATCGAGGGCGAGCAGTTCCGCAAGGAAGCCGCGAAATTCAACGTGGGCGACAGCGTCCGGGTGCACACCAAGGTCGTCGAAGGCGACAAGGAGCGCATTCAGATCTTCGCGGGTGTCGTGATTGGTGTCCGCGGCCGCGGTTTGAACCAGACCTTCACCGTCCGTCGTATCAGCTACGGCGAGGGTGTGGAGCGTATCTTCCCGACGCACTCCCCGCGCGTGGACAAGATCGAAGTGGAGCGCGAAGGTTCCGTGCGTCGCGCCAAATTGACCTACCTCCGTGGCCGTATCGGCAAGGGAGCTATGGCAGTCAAGGAGAAGGACACGCTCCGGGACAAGTTGCTGGCCGCCTGATCGGCACTCAGCATCCTTCATCTCAAGAATCTCGTGGGGTCCGGTGCCTAAGGTGCCGGGCCCCATTTTCATTGGCTGGGCAGGGGCGCTATCCACTGGCCCTTCTTGCTGGATTGGCACCGGATTCTTCGCCGACGGGTCTCTGGACAAAATCTTGGTGGAGACGGGCGGTTGCAAATTCTCCTGCGCCCACGGGCGCCCGCCGGAAGAATCGTCTGGAACCCATCAGAAAATCGGGGGCTTCGGGGTTGACACCCCCCTGTTTTTGAAGTGCTGTGAGGCTCAACAATCCCCCCACTGCGGTGCTCACCATTCTGGGTCCAAAATCATCGTCCAGCGGCTTTTGCGACGGCGTTTCGCGGCGGGGTTTTTTGCGCATTGGTGCGCTGGGCATGGGTGGTGTCGGCCTCTCCTCGTTGCTTCGGGCGGAAACCTCTGCAGGGCTTCGTCCGGCGGGTCGGTCGCACAAGGCGGTGATCCTTGTTTTTCTACCGGGTGGCCCCAGCCATCAGGACATGTTCGATCTCAAACGGGATGCCCCGGCCGAGATTCGAGGTGAATTCAATCCGATCGCCACGTCGGTGCCTGGGCTGCAAATCTGCGAGCACCTGCCGCGGATGGCGAAGGTGATGGATCGGTGCACGGTGATCCGATCCATGGTGGGCATGGAAGACCGTCATGAGGCCTTTCAAACCTACACAGGGCGTTTGAACCGGAATCAACCTCCGGGAGGCTGGCCAGCGATGGGGGCGCTGCTGGCCAAGCTCCAAGGCTCCGCTGATCCGGCCATCCCCGCTTCCATTGGATTGGCTCCCAAGATGGGGCACGTCCCCTGGTCCGACAATGGTGTCGCTGGTTATCTGGGGGCGGCCTATGCGCCCTTCGAGATCAACAAGGGGGGCGGCAAGGACGACATGGTGCTCAATGGCATCACTTTGGATCGTTTGGCTGATCGTCGCACGCTGCTCGCGGCCTTGGATGGTTTTCGTCGTGAGGTGGATACCAGTGGTCAGGTGGCCGGGGCGGATGCCTACACCCAGCAGGCCTTTGGTATCCTGACCTCCAGCCGTCTGATGCAAGCTCTGGATTTCAAGAACGAGGACCCTGCGGTGGTGGCTCGTTATGGCCAGGGAGACCCCCGCAATCGGGACGATGGCGCCCCCAAGTTGATGGAACAGTTCTTGGTGGCCCGACGTTTGGTTGAGGCAGGAGCCCGATGCGTGACCCTGGCGTTCAGTCGCTGGGATCATCACGGCGACAACTTTGGAGCGCTACGTCAGGATCTTCCGCTCCTCGACCAGGGCCTCAGTGCGCTCATTACCGATCTCCAGGAGCGCGGGTTAGACCGCGATGTGTCCGTGCTGGTCGCCGGAGAGTTCGGTCGGACGCCTACCATTAATAAGGATGGCGGTCGCGATCACTGGCCTCGGGTCGGTTTTGCGCTGTTGGCCGGAGGCGGTCTTCGGCATGGGCAGGTGATCGGATCCACCGACCGATTGGGCGGTGAGGCTGATTCACGGCCGACCACCTTCGGGGAGGTTCATGCAACGTTGTACCACGCCATGGGCTTGGACGTGAACAAGGTCACCGTTCCGGATTTGAGCGGTCGGCCCCAGTTTCTTGTCGACCCAGGAGTTCAACCCATGAAGGAACTGGTGGGATGATCCGACACCTCCATTGTCAGTCTGGCGTGTTTTTGCGTGAACATGTCAGGAACTCCTCGACGTCTGCCTAGCCATGTTGACCCTTGCCGGACCTTCCAACCGTTTTTGTGACGGGATCTCCCGACGGAGTTTTCTCCGCATCGGCGGATTGGGCCTGGGCGGCTTGAGCCTGCCTCAGTTGTTGCGGGCCGAGGCGGCGTCCGGGCTTCGTTCCAACCACAAGGCAGTGATCATGGTGTACCTGCCGGGCGGGCCTCCCCATCAGGACACTTTCGACCTCAAAATGGATGCCCCGGCCGAGATCCGGGGCGAATTCCGTCCCATACCGACCACGGTTCCCGGATTCCAGGTTTGCGAGCATCTGCCCCTTCTGGCCAAGCAGGCCCAACGGTATGCGGTCATCCGCTCGATCAGCGACGCGATCGATGATCACTCCGATTTCATGTGCCAGACGGGTCGGCGCAAGGCCAGTCAGCCTCCCGGAGGGTGGCCGACCTTCGGCGCCAGCGTCTCGCGGGTGTTGGGCACAACCAACGACTCGGTCCCGGCCTTCGTCGGTTTGGAGCCGCGAATGCAGCATCGGCCTTACAATGCTGCCAACGCGGGCTATGCGGGGATTTCACACGATGCGTTCCGCCCGGCGGCCGATGCCAAGTCCGACATGGTTCTCAACGGCATCACGACCGATCGGTTGGCCGATCGTCGGGCCCTGCTGACGTCCTTCGACCGCTTCCGCCGCGAGGTCGATGCCAGTGGACTCATGGCTGGTGTGGATGGGTTCAATCAGCAGGCCTTCGGCATGCTGACCTCCAGCCGCCTGCTCGAGGCGCTGAATGTTGAAAAAGAACCCGCCGCCGTGCGGGAGCGCTACGGCAAGGGCGACCCCAAGGTGCATGGTGATGCAGCCCCCATGCTCAATGAGCAGTTCCTGGTGGCTCGCCGTTTAGTCGAGGCTGGGGCCCGGTTCGTCACTGTGGCTTACGGCTTTTGGGATTATCACGGCAACAATTTCGGCAATGCCCGCAATGATCTGCCGCTGTTGGATCAAGCCCTGAGTGCTCTGATTGCCGACCTGCATGATCGCGGGCTTCAGAATGATGTCAGCGTCGTAGCCTGGGGCGAGTTCGGTCGGTCGCCCACCATCAACAAGGATGGCGGTCGCGACCATTGGCCCCGAGCCAACTGCGCCCTCTTGGCGGGTGGCGGCATGAAGGTGGGGCAGGTGATCGGGGCCACCGATCGCCTGGGAGGCGAACCTAGCGAGCGGCCCGTCCAGTTCGGCGAGGTGTTCGCGACGCTCTACCAGAACCTGGGCATCGATGTGAATAAGGTCACCCTTCCGGACCTCACGGGTCGGCCCCAATTCCTGGTGCCTGAGGGGTGCCAGCCCATGCGTGAGTTGGTTGGCTGAAGAGATCCCATCGTATGCATCTTTTCCAAATTTTCATGAAGTTTTCCGGTCCGGCTGCCGGATTGAAGTCGATCCCGACGCAGTCCCGAGGCCGCCGCCAGGGCTCCATGGCTTTCCTGGGCTTGCTCGCCTGCCTTGCAGTGGCTGCCGAGAGTCTGCTCGGAGGTGCCTTGGAAGTGCAGTATCGCAACCAGGGCGCCGAGTTGGTTCTCGATTCCCAGGATGCCCGACAGCAGTTGTTGGCCACCTGGAACGGCACCCGCGATGTAACCCGTGAGGTGAGTTGGGTCACAGAACCGTCGGGCATTGTGCGCCTCGATGGTTCAGGTCGCGTCATTCCGGTGGCCGATGGGGCGGCGGTGATCACGGCCAAGACACGGGATGGGGTCACGGCCAGCTTGCCGGTTCGCGTGGTTCATGCGGGGCAGCCCGCCCCTCTGCATTTCGCCAATCAGATTGTTCCCATTTTCACCAAGAATGGCTGCAACGGCGGTGGCTGCCATGGCAAGGCGGCGGGTCAGAACGGTTTTCGTCTGTCCCTGCTCGGCTTCGAGCCGGAAGAAGATTTCGAGCACCTCGTCCGTGAGGCGCGAGGGCGGCGGGTGTTTCCGGCCGATCCGCCCCGCAGCCTGCTGGTGACCAAGGGGACCGCGGAGATGCCTCACGGAGGCGGCAAGCGTCTGGAGATCGGCTCCGACGATTACCGCCGTCTGGTGCGCTGGATCGCCCAGGGCATGCCGGCAGGCAAGACCAACGCGCCCATTGTGCAGCGGTTGGAGGTGTTTCCGTCGGCGCGGACATTGGCCTTGAATGGCGAGCAGCAGTTGGTCGTAACGGCCCATTACTCGGATGGTTCCACTGAGGATGTCACCCGCAGCTCGTTGTTTGAGCCCAACGACAAGGACATGGCCTCGGCCGATGCCAACGGTCTGCTCAAGATTTTCAATCAGCCGGGTGAGTTTGCCGTGATGGTTCGCTATCAGGGCCAAGTGGCGACCTTCCGGGCCACCATTCCGCTCGGGGCCCCTGTGGACCGATTGCCGCCAGCCAAGAA
>CANHYD010000070.1 GCA_947464705.1 Verrucomicrobiota bacterium
GCGCGTCCATGAGGTCATTCATCACGACGTCCAGATCCCCGTCCCCATCGAGATCCCCGATGGCGGCTCCCTGAGAAATGGAATCGGTGGCGAAGCCCCAGGCCTGAGACACGTCCTCGAAGGTGGCATCGCCACGATTACGAAAGGCCACGTTCGGGGTGGCCAACTTCGGAAAGGATCGGACCATTGCGGCGATGTCGGCCGATGTCTTGAGAGCACCACGCCGCTGGGCTTCGGCAATGCGCATCGCGCCGTCCCCGTCCTGAAAATCACGCCACTGGCCGTTGGGCACCAGCAGGTCCTCATACCCATCGAGATCCACATCCAGAATCACCGGACCCCAGGACCATTCACTGGCCTCGACACCCGACTGCCAAGCGACGTCTGCCCAGGTGCCATCTCCTCGGTTGAGCTGGAGGACATTCCGTTGAACCTGGGCCCGATCAGCGAATCGGCCGGGCAGGCGCAACAGGGGGGCCATGCCGGCTGTCTGGGTATGCCGCCACGCCCGGTTGCGGCTAAACATGTCGACGGCAAAGAAATCGACATGACCGTCGCGGTCCAAGTCCCCGAAATCGACTCCCATGGAAAAGGTCGGGTTGCTCCGCAGCGCCCACGACGACAGTTCTCGGAAGCGCACGGCGTGATCCGTCCCCGTCTGGTTGATCCAAATACGGTCCGGGGTGTGCAAGTCGTTGCAGACGTACAAGTCGGGTTTGCCGTCCCCGTTCATGTCCTGAAAGCGGACGGCCAGTCCCCAATCCCGGGGCGGCGCTGCCAGGGTTTTGCCCGAGGAATCCTGAAAGCCCCCTCCGGTCCAGGAGACCGGAACAAAATGGCCTCGCCCATCGTTCAGGAACAATTGGTCGACCTCCCCCAGTTCGACCACCTCCCCGCCAGTGCGGATTTCAAAGCGGTTGGTCAGATCCGGAGCAGTCGCCGGACGACCATTGACCGCCACCACCACCGCCCCGGCTTCGGTTTGCCGGAGTTGGTATCGGGTATTGGGTTGGTCGAGGACCGTTGTCGGTCGGAAGTTCGAGACGTAGAGGTCCAGATCCCCATCGCCATCCACGTCGGCCAAGGCCAGGGACGTCGCCCCACTGCGTGAGCGCAAACCGGCCGACTCGGTGGCTTCCTCAAAACGGCCCTGGCCGTCATTGAGCCACAGGCGGGTGCCGCCCCCCAACTGGTTGACCAGCAGGTCCGAATCCCCATCTCCGTCCACATCGGCAAAGGCCGCACCGGTCGAATCGTTGGATCCCGACAACGGGTTGAGCCAACTCACCCCGCGCAAGGCCTGGGCCGTCACGTTGGTGAAGCGCCAGTCCCCGAGATTGCGATACATCGCATTCGGAGAATCCAAGCCACAGAGAAAGACATCGAGACGGCCATCGCCATCCACATCGGCCAGTGCCACTCCGGAGCCAGAGACCAGATTGCGGTTGGTCACCGCCCGTTCTTCGGACAAGCGATTGGTGAAGTCGATGCCCACCCCCGGGGCTGACAATCGACTGAGCCCAGGCACCGACGGAGACGCCGGAGCTAAACTCTTGAACCGCAGTCCCGCCGGGCCCGCCTGCATTCGGGCCGCCCAGCCCAAGAGCGCCAACAGGACAGCGAAGCCCCCCGGACGCATGACACGGAAGATCGAGTGACGCAGAGCGGGATTCATGGGCTCAGGGTGATTTCGGGGACACCGGCCGCGATTGGCACCCGCCGCACCGCGCCATCCGGCCAGCGCACTTCCACCTCTCCTTCGGCCCGATCCGATGCCAGTACCGTCACCGGGCTGTCCACACTGCAGTAACCTCCGCCCAAGCGGATTTCACGTCGGGGCCCTGCCTTCCCGGCAGTCCTCCACCTCAGGGAAGCTCCGATTCCATGAGGATTTCCGAGAGGTCCTTTCAGCCGGACTCGGAGCCCTGGGCGCGCGGCCCGATTTCGGAACAGCAACGTCGGTCCGCTATTTTGGCCCAGGGCCAAATCCGTGCGTCCATCGGCATCCAGGTCGGCCAAGGCCAACCCGCGTTGTTCTCCCCAGGCCACAACCCCCGAGCGCTCGTCCGGTTGAAACTCTCCCCGCCCCGACCCTCTCAGCAACAACCCCCGTCCGGCATCGTAGCGTGCGTCATCGGCATGGATCGCGAAGTGATTCTGGGAGAGGAACAGGTCTTCGGTACCGTCCCCGTCCAGATCAGCCACGGCCAAGCCATAGGCCGGTGCCACCTGGGCCCGGGGCGGCAGGGGCCGCCATTCCAGGTGATCCCCACGATTCAGAAACACCCCCGAATCCAGGTTGAGTGCCGACGCGCTGGGCAGGGTTCCAAAAATCGGGCCGAGCAAATCCTCCATCGAGGCCTTGCCATAGGTGCTCGCATCCGGGTAGCGCGTGGCCGCATCCGGAATCAATGCGGCCAAGGCAGGCCGTTTGCGCACCGGCCAGTCCCGCCCCCCGGGGCCGACATAGCTTTCCAGGACATCCCAAATCTCATCGCCCTGGAGGTCCCCAGCGCGAATCCGCAAGGGCCGCCGGACGGCCTCGCTTCCCAGGAAGTGGTTGCGCCCCCAGTTTCCCGCCGCGAGATCCATGCGTCCGTCGCCATCGAAATCACCGGCGGTGATCCCCAGCCACAGCCCCGTCCAGTGCGACAACCGCTCCACACCCGCCGGCAGGGCGCGGCCACGCAATGGCGGATCCCACGCCTCCAGAGCGCCCCCTCGATTGCGGAACAAGCGAACAGGTCCCCAAGCTGTGCTGACCGCCAGATCGGGCCGCGCATCGTCATCCAGATCGGTGAAGACTGCCCCGTTGACCAGGCCCAACTTTTCAAAGGCACTCTGAATGCCCAGGCGCCCACCGCGGTTGCGCACCAGAAATGAGGTCGCCGGCTCCGGGTACCGACCGGGCACCTCACGAACTCCGACGAAGATCTCCAAATCGCCGTCCCCATCCACATCGGCTGCCGCCATGGATCCGACCGGGCAAGCCCGACCGCTCAAGACCTCGCCACTGACACCGGAAGCCGGATCCACAATACGCAGAGCCCCGCCATTGGTGGCTCCATCCTCGGCATTGCTGATGCCCGCAAGAATGACACCGCGCAGCACCATCACAGTGGTCAAATCCCGGGAAGCGGGCTTGAGCAACGCGGGGCTCGCTACGGCAGAAAACCCGCCCCGCGCGTCATTGGTGAAAACGCCGAGGGTTCCTCCCTGCCCCGCCGAAACCAAGAGGTCGTCCCATCCATCCCCATTGAGATCCGCCCAGGTAACCCCGGGGCCCGTCAGGGTGAGGTCGAAGGGCTTGAGGGGTTGCCGACCAAATTCATCAAAGGGCGTGTCCGTGTGGATGTGAGGCAACCGATCGGAGATGGATTCAAACAAGGGCTGGGCGGGTGACGGCCCGACCGCTGGCACCGTTTCCTGCTCTCCGATTTCCAAGACCCCGGGGCCCACGCCTGCTCGTCGGGTCACCCGTCCCGAACGCCAGGTGACCTCGATGTCTGCCGCTGCTGAATCCCCCAGTGCAAAACACCGAATAGCCTCATCGCTCGACAAGTAGCGACCACCAGACACCATTTCTTGGGATTGCACAGGAAGCCCCCGGGCCATCACTCGAACCTTGGCTCCAATACCTCGGGAATTGCCGGCACTTCCCCGCAACCGCACAGCGACCCGGGGTGCGGAGGCCTTGTTGCGGTAGAGTTGGGCGGGGCCATTCAAAGCGTTGAGAACCAGGTCCAGATCCCCATCCCCATCCAGATCGGCCACAGCCATGCCCTGTTCGACTCCCGGGGCATCGAATCCCCAGGCGTGGGTCACCTCTTCGAAGGTCAAATCCCCTCGATTGCGGAAGGCGACGTTGGCGGTATCGAGACGCGAGAACATCCGCCGCATCTCCAACATTTCCCGAGATCCCAATCGCCGCCCTGATTTTCGAGCCTCGGCTCGGGCCGCCACGTCCACATCCAACATGTCCATCTCGTGGCCATTGGAAATCAGCAAGTCTTCATACCCATCCAGATCGACATCGAGGAAAACAGGCGTCCAGGACCACTCGCTGGCGCTGAGACCCGCCAGTCGACCGATCTCGGCGAAGGTTCCATCGCCCCGTCCCAGGAACAGGGTGTTGTGGGAGAATTGCGGGCGATCGTCCCAAATGCCCGGTTGGTAGAATCCCGGCGGGACTCCATCCATCTGAACATTCCGTCGCTGATGATCCCGACTGAGCATGTCCAGCACCAGAAAGTCATCCACGCCGTCCCGGTCGATGTCGGCAGCGTCCACTCCCATGGAAAAGGCACTGGTGTGTCGCAGCGCCAAAGACGGAGCGGCGCGGAAGCGAAGCGGCCCCCCGGAAGACGTTTCATTGATCCAGAAACGGTCTTCCGAGTGGAAATCATTGCAGACATACAAATCCGGTCGGCCATCCCCGGTGAGATCCCGAAACAAAACACTCAACCCCCAATCTTGAGGAGCCGAGTCGAGCGAGCGGCCGGCGACGTTCAGAAAAGCCCCCTCCGTCCAGGACACCTCGGTAAAGCCGCCCCGGCCATCATTGAGATAAAACCCATCGGTCTCTCCATTCTCCCGCGGACCTGCCGGAGTCATGGTAAACCGGCCAACCAAATCGGGTTCATCGGTGGACCGGCCGTTGTAAGCCACGATCCGCTGCCGCCCATTCTCTTCGCGGATGGAATACTTGGCCTGAGGATCATCGCGTACCGTCACAGTACGGTAGTTGGCCACATAGAGATCCAAGTCCCCATCCCCATCCGCATCCGCCAATGAGAGACTGGATCCGGCCCGTTTGAGATTGAGCACTGCACCTGCCGTGAATCCCCCTTTACCGTCGTTGTGATAGATCCGTGTCCCTTGCCCCAGGGTATTCAATAAGAGATCCAAATCGCCATCCCCGTCGATATCCGCCAAAACAACACCGGTTCCATCCAGAGAAGAAAGTGCACCGGTCCCGAATGCGGTCTCCGTGATCGAATGGAACTTCCACTGTCCCAGATTGCGGAACAAGGCGCTCCCACCGGAATAGGCAGCCAGAAAGATATCCGCTCGACCGTCGCCGTCCACATCACCCAGGGCGACTCCAGAACCATTCAGAGGGACCTGATTGGTCAGGTATCGATTGGGAGAAACCGAGTTGGTGAAGGCCAACCCAATAGCCCCAGGCTTCATCGGTTCAAAACCCACCGAAACCTCACCCAAGACCTGTCTTGGGGCCCAAACCACCATCGACAACAGCAGCAGGAGCCAATTGAAACTGCGGGGAGGCACGCGTCCATGCTGGAGGGTTCTCATCGGAGATTCCAGCCGAGAACTCCGTATCTGGCATGGCGAGTGCAACACCCCCTGCGCCTCCGAGCCGACACCCGGAGGACCAACTCAACGGGTGAGCTGTTTCTCGAGGTAACCCACGTCCTGCCGAACCTTGGCTTCGACCTCCATGCGGTCTCGCACCTGCCGACAGGCATGCAGCACCGTGCCGTGGTCGCGTCCGCCGAAGGATTCACCGATGGCACTCAGAGAATGCTCGGTGAGCTGACGGGTCAGGTACATGGCAATTTGCCTCGGGAAGGCGATGTTCTCCGGCCGCCGCTTGCTGGTCATGTCGGCCAGGCGGATGTCGAAGTAGTCAGCCACCCGCTTCTGGATCTCGCTCACCGAAATGGCCACCTTGCCCTCCTCCTGGAGGATTTCACGCAGCAACGTTTCAACCGTTTCTAGGTCGAGGGCCTTGCCCGAAAGTTGGGCATAGGCGGCCACTCGGACCAGAGCACCCTCCAAGCGCCGGACGTTGGTCCGGATACGGTTGGCCAGAAACATGATGATCGGATCGGGCAACCGAACGCTCAGAGCGGCCGCCTTCTTGTTGAGAATCGCCAACCGAGTCTCGACATCCGGTGCCTTCAGGTCGGCCGTCATTCCCCACTCGAAGCGAGAAATCAGACGTTGTTCCAGTCCTTGGATCTCACTGGCAGGCCGATCGCAGGTCAGGACGATTTGCTTATGGGCATCGTGGAGGGCGTTGAAAGTATGGAAAAACTCCTCCTGGATACGCTCCTTGCCTTGCAGGAACTGGATATCGTCGATCAACAGAACGTCCAACTCCCGGTGCTTCTTGCGAAACTTAGGCAACTGACTGTTTTGCAGAGCCTCAATGAACTCATTGGTGAAGCGCTCACACGACAAGTATCCGATCCGAGCATTCTTCTTGTTGGCCAAGACGTGATGACCAATCGCCTGAAGCAGGTGCGTCTTGCCCAATCCCACGCCGCCGAAAAGAAACAACGGATTGTAGGTGTGTCCCGGCTTTTGAGCCACGCCCATGCACGCTGCATGAGCGTGATGGTTGTTGGAGCCCACCACAAAGGTTTCGAAGGTATTGTTCGGATTGAACAAGGGCTCCGACTTCCGGGGAATGTCTCGAACCGCAGGCTCAGCAGCCCGAACCTCGGTCGGGGCGACCCGCTCCATCAACGTCTCGGGAGCCATGGGGCGCTCAGCAGCCGACTCAGCCGTGGCAGCGACTGCGGACTCGGCGGGGCGGATGGCGAAATCCACCTGGATCGGCCGAATGGCTGCGCGGCTGACCACCGATCGAAGAACATCCAAATAATTATCCTTCAACCAAAACTCACAGAACTCGTCGGCAACTTCCAGAGTCAGAGTATCTCCGTCCAGACAGCGGGCAGTGACCGGGGCAAACCATAGATTGTACAACTCCGTCTTGAGCATTCCGCGGAGGGTTTGCTGGGCGGCCAGCCACAGTGCTTGGGGTTGATCGGACATGGGATAATTCAAAGGGACCTAAAAGGGGCAATTTGCGGATTTATTCACTACCATCACTCACAGGCTGATCGAGTCTTCCTGATTTAGTGACACTTTCATGCAGTTCCGCGCACGGCCCATCGCCTCCAAAACCTCACCAGCAACCTCTGAAATGGTATGAAAGCGCTGAAAACATTGGGATTTTAGCACATTTGCAGGCATCTGGTGGAACATGATTCGGTGCAGTTTCTTCTCGGAGCCGCCGTGATTTCTTCCACGTCGGGCGAGGCTTCTATGGCAAAGCATCGAGCTCCGCGAGAACAAGTTTCTGGGTGTTGTTCCCAAGTTGTTAACAACTGGCAGAAACACCCAAAATCCGGCGGGTTTGACAAGCAAAACCGCCGGATTGGTCGCCTCAATTACTTCTTAGCAGGAGCAGCCTTCTTGGCCGGGGCCGCAGGCTTGGCAGGAGCAGCCTTCTTGGCCGGGGCCGCAGGCTTGGCGGGAGCAGCCTTCTTGGCCGGAGCCGCAGGCTTGGCAGGAGCAGCCTTCTTGGCCGGGGCCGCGGGCTTGGCAGGAGCAGCCTTCTTGGCCGGAGCCGCAGGCTTAGCAGGAGCAGCCTTCTTGGCCGGGGCCGCGGGCTTAGCAGGAGCAGCCTTCTTGGCCGGGGCGGCAGCCTTGGCCGGAGCGGCCTTCTTGACGGGCGCCTTTGCGGCGGCCAGGGCGCAGGTCCGGGCAAGCGGGGTTTCGCAATTGGATTGGGTTGGTTTCACTCGGAGTTTGTTGTTGTTGTGTTTGTAGGTCCGACTCACTGGAACCGTTGACTCCTCAACTAGGAGGACCCACCGGCCCGGTGCATCAGAAATTGGAAAAATAAAGGCCGCTGAGAACGGTAGGCTCGATCGAAAACTCTCAGCGAGGGCAGTGCCGTCCTCAGAGGGCTTTTGCCGCTGTTGGATCGACCCGAGACGCCTGTTGACCGAGAGGGCGGTGTCAGAATCGCTGAAAACTGATATGGATTCATGAGGTATCCGACCGGGGAACTCTGTCTGAGATAATGCCCCGAGCCGGCTCTTGACAACCGGATTCCACTGATTTGCACGAAATCTTTCCGAAGTCGTCGCCGGGTGACATGCTTCGAGGCCAGTGCGAGAGCGTTGGCAAAAATTCACAGAGACCGCCGAAACCTACCTCCTGGCGGTGATCCTCGAGAACCTACCCGGGCGAAAGGCCTCGATGATCCGGGCCGTGCTCTCGGGGCTTTCCCATATCTTCGCGGGCATCGTGAAACTGCGCCGCCTGCTCTACAGCGTTCGCATCCTGCGCGATTCAACCCTGGGCGTTCAGGTCATCGCGGTGGGAAATCTCACGGTGGGCGGCACCGGAAAGACTCCGGTTGTCGAGAAGTTCGCCCGCGCGCTCCAAGATGCCGGTCGCAAGGTGGCCATCCTCTCCCGCGGATACCGATCCAAACCCAAGCCCGTTTCGGAGCGGCTCCTCGACAAGATCCTGCTCCGAGAAGACACCACCCCGCCCCGCATCGTCTCAGACGGCCAATCACTGCTCCTCGACTCCGAGACGGCCGGCGATGAGCCCTACATGCTGGCATCCAACCTCAGAGATGTGGTGGTACTGGTCGACAAGGACCGGGTCAAAGCCGGTCGCTATGCCGTGGAGCACTTCGGCTGTGACACCCTGCTGCTCGACGACGGCTTCCAATACTGGAAGCTCGCCGGCCGCCGCACCGACGTGGTCCTGATCGACTGCCAGCAACCCTTCGGCAATGAACACCTGCTGCCACGCGGAACCCTGCGAGAGCCTCCCTCCCATCTGGCCCGAGCCAGCGTCATCTTCCTGACCAAGAGCGACGGCAAGACGGCCGCACTGCGCGAACGCATCGCCCAACTCAACCCACGCGCCGGGATCATCGAGTGCGTGCATCACCCACTGTATTTCGAGGATGTCTTCACCGGCGAACGCCGCGGCCTCGAACTGTTGCAAGGTCGGCGAGTGGCCAGTCTCAGCGGAATTGCCCAGCCGGAGAGCTTCGAGTCGAAACTCTCGGAACTCGGAGCCGAAATCGTTTTGGCCCGCCGCTACGCCGACCACCACCGATTCACGCAGCAGGAGGTGCTGGATGCCGTAAACCGCGGCAAGAAGCGCCGCGCTGACATGCTGGTCACCACACAGAAGGACGCAGTCCGCTTTCCCAAGCTCGACCGCCGGGACCTACCCGTCTACTTCATGCGGGTGGAGATCAAGATCATCGCCGGGGCCCAGGGCTTTGATGATGCCGTGAGCCGAATCTGTTTCCGGTAACACTGCCGGGGCCACTCTCGTCAGCACCGGATCAACCGCCGCCAAGACCTAACCGGAACGCTGCAATTGGATCGGTCGTGCTGGCTTCCCCTTCTTCCACAAGGGGCTCGTTCTGCCCAAGTCTGAGGTACGCCTCCAAATATCGTCGGAGGGTCCTCCCAGGCAGCGACCGATCTCCGAGCCGTCCGGCACCGCAGACACGGCACTTTCAGAGAAATCGCCCTACCCCCGGAGCTCACCAGACCTTGACCAGCCTGTAGCAAGCCCCCCGTCCCTGACCCGAACCGCCTCAGTGGTAGGGACCGATCTCCGAGCGGTCCGGCACCGCAGACACGGCACTTTCAGAGAAATCGCCCTACCC
>CANHYD010000071.1 GCA_947464705.1 Verrucomicrobiota bacterium
CCGTTTCGCGATCGGAATTGGCTATCGACGGTTTTCCCGGATCTGTCGCAGCGCTTTCCCACGCACCGGGCCTTTGGCGAGGCGACCGAGTCCGCAATTCTGGAGGGCAGGGCGGGGGTCGTGGGCCGATTGGAGGTCGCCGAGTTGGAATCGGCGGTTTTCCTGAACCGCGGAGGACGGTTCGAGCGGCGAGTCCTGCCGCGGGAGGCTCAGGAGTCTCCGGTCTTCGCCATCGGCGTGGCTGATTTCGATGGAGACGGACTGGAGGATTTGGTGCTGGCCCAGAACCGGGCCGAGCGTATCAGCCCCCTCAGCCGCGACGACAATGGGCGCGGCCTTTGGCTGCGAGGTGTCGGCTCGGGAGATTTCCGTGCGGTTCGACCGGCGGAATCTGGGATCCACGCCGGGGGCGACCAGCGCGGTGTGACGGTGCTGGATGTGGATCAGGACGGACGGTTGGATGTGGCGATCTCGCAGAATCAGGGGCCCACTCGCCTGTACCGCAATACCCGAGCCAAGCCGGGGTTGCGCGTTCGGCTTCAGGGATCGACCGCCAACCCGTCCGGAATCGGGGCCCAGCTGCGCCTCCGATACGCCGATGGCACCGATGGCGCGGTGAAGACGGTCCTGGCAGGGTCGGGTTCGGGCGGGCAGGACGGATGGGTTCTGGTGCTCGCCTTGCCAAAGCCTGCCTCCGAGCTGCGCATCCGTTGGCCAGGTAGCCGTCAACAGACCGTTCCGGTGCGTTCCAGCGACCGCGAACTTTCCGTGAAAGGGCCTTAATCTAGGGTCAGATTTTTTGGGGCTTCCGCTCGATTTCGGAAATCGTCTTTCTTCAGGGCTTGTTTCGAGCGATATTCGCCTCGATGGATTCGAAAAAGCTGGCCCTCACCTGCAGGGCCTTGGCCGACAACAAGAAGGCGGAAAATCTGATCGTGCTGGACGTCCGGGAGGTGTCCACCGTGACCGACTTCTTCGTGATCGCCACCGGCAGCAGTGAGCCGCACCTGCGAGCGATCGAGACGGAGATCCTCGAGGGTCTGCGCAAAGAGCATGACTTGAAACCGGTGCATACCGAGGGGTCGGCGCAATCCAATTGGATCGTGGCGGATTTCTTCGATGTCATCGTCCACATCATGAAGGCCGATGTGCGTGCCCACTACGACATCGAGGGTCTTTGGGCTGACGCCGTCCCTGTCCATCCTCCGGCCGCACGAAAGAAAGCGACCAAGAAGGAGTAGCGGCGTCCGATTAGGCCCAGTCCCATGAATGCCACCGACCCCTCCATCCACGCTTGGAAGCCGATGGCGGTCCGGTCGGTGCTGTGTCTGTTGCTGGGGACCTTAGGTTGGGCGTTGGCGGGTCGATGGCCCACCGTGTCCATGGCCTTGTTCATGTTCGCGTTCCTCTCCGGGGGATGGGACCTGACCCGAGAGGTGTGGATCGACCTCCGACTCCTGCGCTTCGACACGCACTTCCTGATGTTTCTGGTGGTGCCCGGTTCGGTGGCGGTGGGTGCGTTGGGTGAGGCCGCGTTGCTGTTGTTCCTGTTTTCGGCGTCCTCCGCGATGGAGAGTTTCGCCGCCGGCCGGACTCGCCGTGAGATCGATGCGCTCCTGAAGCGTGCCCCGAAGACCGCCCGGCTCTTGTCGGGAGAGTCCGAACGAGTGGTGGCGGTCGAGACTCTCAAGCCCGGCGATGTGATTCGGGTCACCGCTGGTGAACTGGCTCCGGTCGATTTGGTGGTGCTGCGAGGTCAGAGCGCCTGCGATGAATCCTCGCTGACCGGTGAGTCGGAAGCCGTGCCCAAGGCACCGAGTGATTCGGTGATGGGAGGTACCCTCAATTTGTGGGGGGTTCTGGATGGGCGCGTCTTGCGTCCGGTGGGTGACAGCGCGCTTCATCGCATCCTGAATCTCATCCTGGAGGCTCGGCACCTGAAGGCGCCCTCCCAGCGTCTGACGGATCGCTTCGGGACGTCTTATACGGTCCTGGTGCTGTCGGCCTGCCTGATCACGTTTCTGTATCAATGGCGTTGGGGCGGTCGCCCGCCGTTCTTCGATGAAGGGAATCAGTCCAGTGCCTTCTATCGGGCCATGACGCTCCTGGTGGTGCTGTCGCCCTGCGCCCTCGTCCTGTCCGTGCCGTCGGCCATTCTCTCAGCCATCGCCTCTGGGGCTCGGCGCGGTGTCTTGTTCCGCGGTGGGGCCGCCATCGAGAATTTGGCAGGTGTCCAGGTGGTGGCTTTCGACAAGACCGGAACGCTCACCGAAGGCCGATTAATTTTGGAGCGTATCGAGGTTCTGGCGGGCACGGAAATGGAGGCCTCGGAGGCTGCATCAGCGCTGGCCCGGGTCTCCAATCATCCGGTGTCGCGATCCATCGCCCGTTGGGCCGATAGTCGTGGAATCTTGGCGGAGATCGTCGAAAGTACCGAAACCGTGGCAGGCCAAGGACTCTCCGGACAGTGGCGTGGGCGTCGGATGTTTCTGGGTAACCGCGAATTTGTTTCCCACCTCCCGGGACTCCCCCCCGTGCCCCTGCCTCCACCCGTGGAAAAAGCCTCGGAAACGTGGATCGCCGGCCCGGGCCTACTGGCCCGTCTGGTGCTTAAGGACGCCTTAAGAACCAATTCGAAAGCGGTGGTGGGACAACTCCGAGCGGCGGGGCTTCGCACGGTGATGCTGACCGGGGATCGGCTGGCACCGGCCCAAGAAATGGGGGCGGCCTCGGGCGTGGATGAGGTGCGCGCGGCGCTCAAGCCGGAGGACAAGGTCGCGGCCATCCGGGATTTCCAACGGCAGGGCAAAGGGGTGGCGATGATCGGCGATGGCGTCAACGACGCGCCGTGTCTGGTGGCCGCCGACGTGGGCGTCGCTATGGGTGCCCGGGGTTCCGACGCCGCCATCGAGCAGGCCGAGGTGGTTCTCATCAATGACCGGTTGGAGAATTTCCTGGTGGCCCGTGAATTGAGTGTTCAATCCCGTCGCATCATCCGTCAGAACATCGCCCTTTCCCTCGGGACTATTCTGGTTATGGCGGTGGTGTCGCTGACCCTCTCGCGCCTGCCCTTGTCGGTTGGCGTGGCGGTGCATGAGGGAAGCACGGTCTTGGTGGTCCTCAACAGCCTGCGTCTGCTCCGCGTCCGTGCGGTTGGATCGGTCTGATGGGGCTCTCGAGTGCCCCGATTCGTTTCGGGTCCAGGCTTGCCAAGAGCTTGGCGTACCCGATGTTGGGCCACGGTCCGGCCAACCTCGTTTTCCCATGAAGAACCGATCTTTCCTCGCCATCGCCCTCGGGCTCGCTGCCACCCTGATCGCCCATGGGGCCCAGTTGGGAGATCCCGCCAAGCCACTGAATTTGGTCAAGACCGTGAAGGGAACGCCGGTCGATTTGGCTGCCGGGAAGGGGAAGCAGGTTTACGTGGTGGAATTCTGGGCCACTTGGTGCGGACCTTGCCGGACGTCGATTCCCCACCTGACCGAGCTTCAGAAGCGCTTCAAGGATCAGGGTGTGACCGTGGTGGGCATCTCCGACGAGACGGAGGACGAGGTGCGTCCCTTCGTCGAGAAAATGGGTGCCAAGATGGATTATCCGGTCGCCTTGGATGACAACCGTAAGACCTCTCAGAACTACATGACGGCCTACCAGCAGAAGGGGATTCCTACGGCTTTCGTCGTGGACCAGCAGGGGCGCATCGCCTGGGTGGGGCATCCCATGGCCGGCCTCGACAAGGCCCTCGAGCAGATCGTGGCCGGCAAGTATGATTTGGCTGCGGCCCAGAAGGAGTTCGAGGGACGCGCCGCCCGCGATGCCCGCATGCAGGAGTTGAACAAAGCCTTCGGCAAGTACATGGAGGCCGCTTCCCAACCGGACGCCATCGGATTGGCGGCGCTTGGAAAGCCCCTGGTGACCATGGCTGACAAGGATCCCCAGATCCTCAATGCCATCGCCTGGAATGTCCTGACCGCTCCGGTCATCAAGACCCGGGACATGGCCTTCGCCCTTCAAGTGGCTGAGGCCGCCGTGGAGGCCTCCGGGGGCAAGGAAGCCGCCTTTCTCGACACCTATGCCCGTGCTTTGTTCGACAATGGCAAGAAGTCCGAGGCGGTCCTCCAGCAGAAGAAGGCCATTGAGCTGGCTCCTGAGGCCATGAAGTCCCAGTTGGAGGCGGCCCTTCGCAAATACGAAGGCAAGTGATCGGGCACCTACTACGGGGCGTTAGGATTGAAGCGTTGGTTTCCGAGGCTACCGGAGGGTGGCGAGGTATTCGATCAGGTCGCGCAATTCGCGGGAGGTGAGTGCAGTCGCCAGTCCTTCAGGCATCGCACTGGGTCCGCGTTCGCGTCGGACGATATCTCCTAGTGGGATTTTTTTTACCGTCAACGTCCCCTCTTCGGTTGGGGTTTCGATGGAGAGCCCACCCTCCGATTCGCCTTTGACGGTGCCGCTGACCCGGGTTCCGTCGTGAAGGGTCAATGTGACGGTCTCGAACTGCGGCGCGATTTTCTGATTGGGCCAGACGATGCTTTCCAACAAGTACTCGCGGCTTTGCCGGCCTCCGATGCCGTCGAGTTTGGGGCCCACGGAGCCACCATCGCCAGCGATCTGATGACAGCGGAGACACTGCACAGTGGGGTGTTCCCGGAACACCTGCCTGCCTCGCGACGCATCTCCACCCACCAAGCTGGCCCGGAAGGCGTTGAGGGGGGCTGCCGATCCGGGTTCAGCGGTTCTGGGCGCGAGGGCATTGGATAGGGAGGTCCGGGCCACCGCGTCCCGGAGGTCGAGTTCCAGTTCTGGGGGGAGTTTTCCGCTCTGCCAGCGCTCGAGGGCCTGCCCGAGGACGGGCAGCGCGGACTCGTGCCCCAGCGTGCCCAGCACCGTCAGGGCGATTTGCGCGGTCTTCAGGGAATCCCCCGAGGTGGCCTGTTGCACGAGGTTCGAGAGCAGGGTTGCCGATTCGGATCCGGCGGCGAGTCGGTCGAGGTAGGGCAGGGCGGCGGATTGCAGCCCGGGATCTCGAAGGGCGACGCGCAGGGCTTCGTCGGCCTGACCAGCCCGCAGTTCGGCCAAGGCTTCCACGATGGCGCGGCGGATTTTCAGGGGCGTCGAGGTTTGGAGGAGCAGTTCGAAGAGTGGCGTGCTGGCTTCCCGCGTTCGGAGTTTCACGGCGGTGGTCACCACGGCCAGTTGCACCTCCATCGACGAAGGACCACCTCCCAGACGCAGCCCGTATTCGTCGGGAGTCTCCGGGTTCATGATTTCTCCGGCCACTCGGAGGAAGGCTCGTTTCGCCGCTTCGGTGTTTCGTTTGAAACTCTGGGCTTCGGAGAAGTCGAGCGATCGTCCCAGATCCGGAGGCAGTTGAGGCAGAGGCATCGAGGTGGTACCCCGGCCGCTGGTGGCTTCGAGGGCGGCGGCTAGCAGCGGATTCGACGGAGCAGGCGGAGCCTTTTTTGGACTGGGTTGGACCGGCGAGAGAGGCTCTTCCCCCCGGCTCTGGAGCGAGCCCGTGCTGAGGGTTGGAGCTGCCTCGATGGAAAGCTTCAATTCGAACGGAGCGGCCCCACCGAAGGCCGGTCGCCATAAGCCCACCACCGGGTCCAACTGCGGCGGATGCCCCCAGTCGGCCAGCGCCTCCAGCGCTGCGATCCGGGCAAAACTGGGCGCATCCCGGCGCTTGGCCAGTTGGGCCAATTGCTGGGCGTGCTGCGGTGCGCCCAGACGGAGGCAGCTTTGGATGACTCGCGTCAGCAAGTTCGTGGGGCAATCCACTCGCGTGATGAACTGGGCCAGTGCCGGCAGGCCTTCGACGCACGGGACATCATAGAGGGTCCGGGCGGCCGCCGTGACCACGGCCGGATGACTGTCGGCAAGAAATTGCAAAAGGTTCTCCGCGGGCTCTCCCGAGAAGGCCGGCTCCTCTTTGCGGATCCAGCGGATGGCACCAACGGCCAGTTCCCGAATGCGCGGGTCGGGATCGGAGGCTGCCTCGGACAGGGCGCTTCGGGACTCGCCGCGGTCATAGCGCTCGTTGCGGAGGCACCGTTCGGCCATGGACTTGAGGAAGAGGTCGGATCCGCCATCGATCAGCACGGCCTGGCGGAAGGCCTTCCACGGAAATTGCAGTGAGAAGGGCAGGCGTTGAGAATTGCCCCGGTCCGGACGGGTGGGGCCTGAGGATTCGGCTTCGAATCGGTCCCGGCTGCGGTGGGAGCGCAGGACGCGCAATCCATCGATGGCCAATGCGCGGCGGCCGATCTCGGGCGAATCCAGCAAGGCGACCAGGGCCGGGTGTGCGGCCACGAAGCCATTCTCCGCCAGCGTCTGGGCAGCACACCGGGCCAGTACTGCATCCGGCCCGCTGATCAACGGGACCAGGGATTGTACTGCACGGGTTGTGGCCGAGCCGGCATCTCGACGGGCCAGTTGCCCCAAGGCCCAGACGGCGTGTCGGCGTGACAACGCGGTTCCTTCCTGCGCGGTTTTGACCAGCGGACCGAGGACGGCCGGGCCTCGGCGGGCCAGTTCCCACTGGGACTCCAGCCGAATTCGGCGGTCCGCGTGCGCCAGCAATGCAACCACCTCTCCATCGGGTCGCTCGGCAAAGCCCTCAGAGAGGAGTCGACGGACTTGAGCCACGAGGGCGGCCTCAGCTTCCGTGGGGGCTTGGGTCGGGGTGATCCGGTAGATCCGACCCCGCTGGGTCTGCCCCCAGCCGCTGACCCAGTCCAAGACATAGGCGGCCCCATCGGGACCGAAATCCACGTCGGTCGGCCAGCAGTTCCAGAGGAACTTCTCCTTCCGATCCACGGTGAAGCTCACGCCTGAGGGCTTCACCGTGTACGCCCAGACGCCGCCCGGGAAATCCGCGTGCAGGAAGGTTCCGGCTAGACGCTCTCCAAAACCGGTTCCGGGGTAGAACGCCAGTCCGCTGGGGCCCTGACTGACGGTGCCGGCCAAGGGCAAGGTCCCATCGCGGCCGCCCTTCCAGAGTGCTTCCTTCACCCACTGGCCGAAGCCTTCCATGTGCTGGTAGCTGGTCCGCCACCCGTAATCGCCGCCCTCGACCAGGTGCAGCACGCGGCAGGGGTCCGCCCCGGCGGTATCGTTGTCGACCGTCCAGAGGTTGCCCTCGTCGTCGAAGGCCAATTCCTGGGGATTGCGCAGGCCTTGGCAGAATACCTCCAGTGAACGCCCGTCAGGTTCGCAGCGAAGCACCCCGCCACAGTCCGGAAGGTGGATGCGTCGTCCTTCGCGGTTGGTCAGGCTCGCTCCCCGGTCTCCAAAGCTCATGTAGATGCGCCCGTCGGGACCTTGGATTAGTCCGTGCAGGTCATGGCCGGAGACGCCGATGTGGACTCCGAAACCGGAGGCCAAGGGATTCATCCGTTGGGCATTGATCGGAGGGGTAGCCCGGGAGGCGCTGGGGTAGGGCAATCGCCAGAGGCTTGGAATATTGGCGAAGTAGAGACCGTCGCGGGAAGCCAGCACGCCCGCGGCCGTCCCATCCACCGCATTTTGGAACCCCTGCGCGATGATCTCGGAGTGATCGGCCCGTCCATCTCCGTCCCGGTCGGCCAATCGACGTACGACCTCACTCTCCCGCGTCAAAACGCTCAGGTTGGTGGCAAAGGTGTTGGTCAGGAAGGTGCCCCGGTCGGCGACACTCCGGAACGCCATGTCGGCCAACAGCCAGTTTGTTTTTTGGGTGATGTCGAAGACGCTAATAGCCCAGCGGTCCGACTCCGCCAAATAGACCTGTCCCTTGCCATCCAATGCGAAGGCAACACTATTGCTCAGTTGGGGTTCGGCGGCCCAGACGTCCAACCGGAGTCCCGAGCTCAGCTGGAAACGCCGGGTGCCCTCCGTCGCCTCGGACCAAGCGGGCGTGGGGGAGCCATGTTGGGCCAGGAGGATTCCAGCAAGGCCAAGAAACAGGGAGCCGATGAGCCTTCGCATGGATGGAGCCTAGACGGGGAAGGCAATCCTCACGAAAGCCAAAAGCCGCAAAAAATTCATGTAACGGGGTCGTTACAAAACATCTTTTCAGAATCATAAATTTCCTGCTTCATCTCGGTGACGTGCTACTGCGCGTTTGTATACAAAAATGGAAACATCTCTGATCACCTTGGTGGTAAAACCCGGTGAAGCCGATCGACTGATTGCTGGACACCCTTGGGTTTACTCCAGCTCCATCCAACGCAGTTCTGAACCGCCTGCCGACGGTGATTTGGTGCAATTGAAGGACCACCGCCACCGCTTCTTGGGCGTCGGTTTCTACAACTCGCGGTCCAAGATCCAGGTTCGGATGCTCTCGAACGAGCGGGTCGAGGTGAACTGCGAGTTCTTCGTGGAGCGCATCCGGGCCGCATTGACGGTCCGCAAACGTCACATGCCCGATGCCACCTCGTTTCGCGTGGTGAGCGCCGAAGCGGATTTGCTGTCCGGACTGATCATCGACAAGTACGGCGACGTCATTGTTCTCCAGATCAGCTCGCTGGGCATGGAAAAGCACAAGGCCGACATCGTGAAGGCCATCCAGAAGGTGTTTCAGCCCCGCTCGGTCTATGAGCGCAATGAGATCGCCTCCCGGCAGTACGAGGGATTGCCACCCTTGTCGGGCCTCCTCGCCGGAGAACCGGTGGAGACGGTGGAGGTGACCATCAATGGTCTGAAGTTCAACGTGGATCTGCGCGCGGGACACAAGACTGGCATGTATTTGGACCAGCAGGTCAACCATGCCCGCGTCGGAGCCATCGCCAAGGACGCCGTGGTCCTGGATTGCTTCACCTTCCTGGGTGGGTTTGCCTTGCACTGTGCCCGTGGCGGCGCTCGCCAAGTCATTGCGCTGGATCAGAGCGAGGACGCCGTTCAAGCCGCCCGAATCAATGCCGAGCGGAACCGACTCTCGGGCAACACCCAGTTTGAAGTGTGCAATGTCTTCGACTGGCTTAAGGCCAAGACGACCACGGGTCCCAACGAACGCTTGGTGCCGATGTTCGACCTGATCATTCTTGATCCCCCGAGCTTCACCCGGAATCGAGCCTCGGTGCCCGATGCCTTGCGTGGCTACAAGGAGATCCATGTCCGTGCGCTGAAACTGCTCAAGCCCAGAGGCACCCTGGCCACCTTCTGCTGTTCGCACCACGTCGATGGCCGCCTCTTCGAGGATGTGGCTCTGAGTGCGGCCTACGATCAGCGTAAGCTGCTGCGTCGGGTTGCGACCTATTCTCAAGCTCCGGATCATCCGATCCTGCCGAGCATTCCCGAGACCGAGTACCTCAAGGGAGCGGCCTACGAGTTGGTGCGCTGATTCGTTGAGAGCCTGTCTGAAAATGGGGAGGGGTTCTGTTTGGGAGGGAAGGGTTCGATTGGCAAGGCGCGAGGAGGGAGCAGACCCGCAGCGGTCTGTGACCGACAAGCAACGCCGCCAGCGGGCCCTTCCCTCCCA
>CANHYD010000072.1 GCA_947464705.1 Verrucomicrobiota bacterium
GACCCCAAGCCCCCGGAAGATCCCTCGAAGCCGACGGTGCCGATGGATTTCGAATGACGTCCCTTGGGAAGCCCCGTGTGGACTCCCGCACATGAATACCCCCCAAGAGAAGCCCACGGCGAATCGACGCATCGTCGACTCCTCCGAACCTGCCCAATCGAGCAACAGGCAGGAGGTGGATTGGCGGGATTTCCGCGACCATATCGCCACCGCCGATCAGGACGGGCGCCGTCGGTGGCTCTATCCCAAAGCCCCGTCGGGGGCGTGGCATCGACGGCGCGCCGGGTTCGCCGCGTTCCTGCTCATTCTGATGTTCGCCGGTCCATGGATTCGCATCCAGGGCAACCCGCTCCTCCTGTTCAATGTGGTGGAGCGCCGCTTCTCCATCCTGGGGCAGATCTTCTGGCCGCAGGACTCAGCGGTGTTCGCGGTGGCCATGCTGGTGTTCATCAGTGGCATCGTGGTGTTCACCGTCGCGTTCGGCCGGTTGTGGTGCGGGTGGGCCTGCCCCCAGACGGTCATGATGGAGATGGTGTTTCGGAAGGTGGAGTACCTCATCGATGGTGATTCGGCCGCCCAGCGAGCCTTGGCTGCGGCACCCTGGACCGTCTCCAAGACCGCCCGCCGCTTGTTCAAGCACGCGGTGTTTTTCGGCCTCTCCTTCCTCGTGGGGAACACCTTGCTCGCCTACATCATTGGCAGCGAACAGCTCTTGGCCGTGCAGTTTGATGACCCTCGGAGACACTGGGTAGGGCTGACCTTCATGACCCTGTTTTCCCTGCTTTTTTATGGGATTTTCGCCCGGTTCCGGGAGCAGGCCTGTACCTTCATTTGTCCCTACGGGCGATTCCAGTCGGCGCTGCTCGATGAGAATTCCCTGGTGGTGGCCTACGACCGCCGTCGGGGAGAAAAGCGCGCGCCCTTGCACCGCGGCCAGGGGGCACAATCCCGGCTCGCCGCCGGCTTGGGCGACTGCGTGGAGTGCCGTCAGTGCGTGACGGTGTGCCCAACGGGCATCGACATCCGGGACGGGACGCAAATGGAGTGCGTCAATTGCACGGCCTGCATCGATGCCTGCGATTCCATCATGCACAAGGTGGGGCGACCGACCGGGTTGATCCGCTTCGCCTCCCAGAACAATTTGGAACGAGGCGAGCCCCAGCGCTTCACCCGGCGCATGGCGATGTACTCGGTCGTCTTGGCGGCGTTGATCGGAGTGTTCTTGTGGCTCGTGCTCTCACGGTCGCCCGTGGAAACCACCTTCCTGCGGGTTTCGGGCACCTTGCACCAGACGTTGCCCGATGGGCGGATCCGCAACCTCTTCTCGGTGAAGATGATCAACAAGTCGCACGATCCGCTCCCCATCGAGGTGCGCCTGGAGAATCTCCCGGGCACCGTTCGCCTGATGGGCTCGACGCATCCGGTGGTCCCCGTGGGCGAGTACTTGCAGACCTCGGCGTTGGTCGATCTGGATCCGACACAGCTGACCGGATCGACCACGGAGTTGAAGTTGGGCGTCTATTCCCAGGGGCAACTGCTCGAGCGCGTGGTGACTCAGTTCTCCGGTCCCAGAAGCCAATCCCCGAAACCCACCCCATGAACACCGTATCACCGCGGATCGAACCGTGGCCCATCGGTATTGCCGCCTTCTTCGCAGTACTTATCTCGGCACTGGCTACCTGGGCCGTCGTCGCACAGCGGAACCGCGAGGAACTGGTCAGCGCCGACTACTACGAGCAGGAAGTGGCCTATCAGCAACAGATCAACCGCCTGAAGCGCTCCGCCGACGCGGGGGTATCCATCGGGTATGAGTCGAGGGGCCCGGGCGGCGTGATCCGCATTGCGTGGCCGTCGGCTGCGCGTCCGATCGATTCGCAAGGCCGGATCCGACTTTACCGGCCTTCCGAGGCCGCCCTCGACCGGGATCTTCCGTTGGCCATCGGCCGGGATGGGGTCCAGAACCTCGACGCGCTGACCTTGAAGCCGGGTCTTTGGAAGGTGCGCGTTCACTGGGGGGCGGAAGCTTCCGGATATTACGTCGAGAGGTCTGTCGTGGTGCCGTCGGCCGATCCGGGGCTTTCGAAGTAAGGAACACCCAACCCATGGAATACTGGTCGGCTCTGATTTTGGGATTGGGAGGCAGCCTGCATTGCGGCGGGATGTGTGGTCCATTGATGGTGGCCCTGTTTTCAGGCGCCCACGCCGGGTCGCCCGCCCGTTCCCGGGTCGCTTATCACGCAGGCCGACTCCTCACCTATGCCCTCATCGGACTCGTCTTCGGGCTGCTGGGTCGCGGGTTCCATGTCGCGGGTTGGCAGCGCTCCGTCTCGGTGTTGGCCGGAGTGCTGCTGCTTGTCGGGGGAGCGGTCGCGTCGCGCCTGTCCCTGGATGCCTGGCTGGTCCGGTCGGTAGGGTGGGTGAAGGCTCTGTTCCGGTCGGGCCTGGGACGCAAGACCTTGGGATCTCTGGTTTTTTTGGGCATGCTCAATGGATTCCTCCCCTGCGGGTTGGTCTACGCTGCGGGGGTCTCGGCCGCGGCCTCCGGGAATCCCTTTTCTGGCGCCTTGTCGATGGTGGTGTTCGGCCTCGGAACCTTACCGCTTCTGCTGGTCGTGGATCGTCTGGGGCAACGCGTGGGTGCGGCGTCGCGGGCCCGGCTCCAGAAGGCCGTGCCCTGGGTGGTCGCCGGAGTCGGGGGGCTCTTGATTGTCCGCGGATTGGGCTTGGGTATCCCGTACCTGAGTCCCTCGTCCGGTGGAGCCTGTCCCCAGTGCCAAGGCTGATTTCAAGGCAGGTTGGAATCGGCGGCGTGGAGGGCCTCCTTGAAGAGTCCGCAAATCCGATTGGACCGCGTTTGAGACCCGGGGCAATGTGTTGGTGTTGTGAACACCCCCGCCTCCTTCCCGTCTTCGGTCTGCGCCGGGTTTCGTCGCCTTCTGTTTCTGGGGGTGCTTTGGGCTGGTGAGGCCGCCTTCGGGGCCTCTTCGAGCACGGCCGACCGCCGAGACCATTGGGCCTGGAAACCTCCGGTTCGCCCGGAGTTGCCCGTGGTGCGCCGCGCAGATCGGATCCGATCTCCCATCGATCGGTTCATCGTTGCCCGTCTGGAGGCCGAGGGTCTCAACCTGTCTCCGGAAGCCGACCGTATCACCCTCCTGCGCCGTCTCCACTTGGATCTCACCGGGCTACCGCCGACCCCGGCCGAGGTCGATCGCTTCCTGGCCGACAAGGCTCCCGATGCCTGGGAGCGCGCGGTGTCGGGCTTGCTGGCATCACCGCATCACGGGGAGCGCTGGGGGCGGCATTGGTTGGATGCGGCCCGCTACGCCGACTCCGACGGTTTCGAGAAGGACAAGCCTCGTTTCGTCTGGGCCTATCGGGATTGGGTGGTCGACGCGCTCAATCGCGACCTGCCTTATGACCGGTTTCTCATCGAGCAGATCGCCGGCGACCTCTTGCCCCAGGCCACCGACTCCAGCCGCTTGGCCACCGGTTTTCTGCGCAATGCGATGCTCAATGAAGAAGGTGGTGCCGACCCGGAACAGTTCCGCATCGACGGCTTGATCGACCGCATGGACTGCATCGGCAAGGCGGTCTTGGGCATCACCATCCAGTGTGCCCAATGCCATGATCACAAGTATGATCCCATTTCTCAGGAGGAGTATTACCGTCTCTTTGCCTTCCTGAACAACGATCACGAATCCTCCATGGTGGCCTACAGTCCGTTGGAGCAGAAACAGCGGGATCAAGTAGCACGGCAGATCCGAGAGGAAGAGGAGACGCTGCGTCACACCACCCCGGATTGGCCCGTCCGCATGGCGGCTTGGGAGGCCTCGGTGCGGGGGGATCAACCCGACTGGACGGTTGTTCGCTGCGAGCATGTCGGAGACCACGGCGAACGGTTCTACCAATACGAAGATGGGTCCATCCGGGCGGCCAGCTATGCTCCCACCCAATGGGCTGCGCATTTTCGGGGAACCAACGGGCTGGGTTCCATCGCCGCCATCCGCCTGGAGCAACTCACCGACCCCAATCTGCCGTGCCAGGGCCCCGGACGTTCCATCCGTGGAATGGCCGCCCTCAGCGAGTTTCAACTCACCGCCTTCGATCGGGAGAATCCCACCAACAAGGTGTCTGTGAAGTTCGTTCAGGCGACCGCAGATTTCGCCAATGATGAGAAGCCCTTGGAGGCCGAATTCGACGACCGCTCGGGCAAGAAGCGCACCTACGGCCCGATCGCTCATGCCATCGACGGCAAGATGGACACCGCCTGGGGCATCGATGCCGGACCCGGCCGTCGGAACCAACCCCGCAAGGCGGTCTTCGTCGCCGAGAAGCCAGTCTCGTTTCCAAAAGGGGCAATCTTGGAATTCGAACTCCACCAGGAGCACGGCGGATGGAATTCCGATGATTTGCAAACCCACAATCTGGGCCGCTTCCGCTTCTCGGTGACCTCGGCCACGAACGCCGTCGCTGACCCGCTTCCGGCGGCGGTGCGCGAGATCGTGATGAGGGTTCCGGCCGATCGACGCACTCCGGCCCAGACCGGGGCGGTGTTTTCTCACTGGCGCACCACTCAGTCGCAATTCACCGAGGCCAATGCCCGGATCGAGGCGCTGTGGAAGCAATGGCCCGAGGGTTCTCCGGCTCTGGTGTTCGCAGCGCGTCAGGGGCAGGGGCCGGGTGAGGCGCGCATGGCCACCCGCCTCTTTCGCCGTGGCGACTGGCTCAAGCCGGACCGCGAGGTTTCCCATGCCACTCCCGCATTCCTGCATCCATTGCCCCCTGGAGCCGATGATTCGCGGCTGACGTTCGCCCGTTGGCTGGTCGATCCCCGATCGCCCACCACAGCACGAGTGGCCGTCAATCGTCTCTGGCAACAGTACTTCGGCGTCGGATTGGTGGAGAGCGTCGAAGACCTCGGGACGCAATCACCGCCGGCTTCCCATCGGGAACTGCTCGATTGGTTGGCCGTCGAGTTCATGCAGCCATCCGAGCCCGGGGTAGCCCCGTGGTCACTCAAGCATCTGCACCGGCTGATCGTCTCCTCGGCGGCGTACCGCCAATCCAGCCGGGTCAGCGAGGGTTTGTTGGAGCGTGATCCCAACAACCGTTTGGTGGCCCGGGGCCCACGATTCCGGGTCGAGGGCGAGATTGTCCGGGACATCGCCTTGTCCGTATCTGGGCTTCTCAATCCTGCCCTGGGAGGGCGGGCGGTCTATCCGCCGGCTCCGGAATTCCTCTTCCAGCCTCCGGCCAGTTACGGTCCCAAGACCTGGCGGGAGGAAACGGGCCCAGACCGGTATCGCCGCTCCCTGTACACCTTCCGCTTCCGCAGTATTCCCTATCCGGTGCTCCAGGCCTTCGATGCCCCCAATGGGGACGCTTCTTGCGTGCGTCGCCTCCGTTCCAACACCCCATTGCAGGCGCTGACCTCCCTCAATGAACCTCAGTTCGTCGAGGCGGCCCGGGCGCTGGCTCGGAAGGCGGTGAACGAAGGAGGCAAGACCGATGACCAGCGGATTGTCTTCGCATTTCGGCAAGTCCTCAGCCGCTCTCCCCGGCCGGAGGAGCTGCGGGCGCTTCAACGACTTTTGCAGCAACAACGATCTCGCATTGCCGAGGGCTGGCTCAACGCCTCGGAGTTGGCCAGTGGCCGCTCTGAACCGCTGAGTGAGTTGCCCCCCGGCGTTACGCCGACGACTCTGGCCGCCCATGCTGCTGTGGCACGGGCCCTGTTGAACCTCGACGAGACCATCACCAAGGAGTGAACCCCATGAACCGAATTCCCGTCCTCCAGCAGGCATTGGCCCAGCATCAGGCACACCTCACCCGGCGTTGGTTTTTCCGCGACTGCGGAGTCGGTCTTGGCATGGCGGCCCTGCACGCACTGCTGGGTGAATCCGCCCAAGCCGCCTCGGGGCGCTCTGGGATGCCCGGCACCCCAAGGCCGCTGGCGGCCAAGCCGTCGCCATTCCCGGCCAAGGCCAAGCGGGTCATCTACCTCTTCCAGGCCGGCGCCCCCAGTCACTTGGAGCTCTTCGACCACAAGCCGGAGTTGGCGAAGTGGAGCGGCAAGCTGCCGCCGGCCGACCTGCTCAAGGGCTATCGGGCCGCCTTCATCAGCCCGAATTCCAAGCTGCTGGGGCCCAAGTTCCGCTTCGCCCGGCACGGCCAATCTGGACAGGAGATTTCCGAACTCATGCCGCATCTGGCCCGTGTGGCCGACGACATCGCCATCGTGAAATCGATGCACACCGACGCCTTCAACCACGCGCCGGCGCAGATTTTCATGAACACGGGTTCCCAGCAGTTCGGGCGGCCCAGCCTCGGGGCGTGGACCACCTATGGCCTGGGCAGCGAGAGTAGCAATCTGCCGGCCTACGTCGTCTTCTCCACCGGCAGCAAGGGGACCAGCGGGGGTGCCTCCAATTGGGGGGCTGGCTTCCTGCCCAGCGTCTACAATGGGGTTCTCTTCCGCAGTGGGGGTGATCCGGTGCTCTACCTCTCCAATCCCAAGGGGGTGGATGACACGGCCCAGAGGCAGACCCTCGACGCCATTCAAGAACTCAACCGCCAGCGTCTGGGACGCGTGGGTGATCCGGAGATCGCCACTCGGATCAACTCCTTCGAGATGGCCTATCAGATGCAGTCGAGTGCGCCTGAGCTCATGGATATCCGCCAGGAACCCCAGCACATCCTGGACCTTTACGGAGCCACCCCCGGCAAGACCACCTATGCCACAGCCTGCCTCCTGGCCCGCCGCCTCATCGAGCGGGGCACGCGCTTTGTGCAGATCTTCCATGAGGCCTGGGATCAGCACGGTAATCTGGTCGGTGACCTGAAGCGCAACTGCGCGGACACTGACCGGGCCAATGCGGCCCTGATCCAAGACCTCAAGGCCCGCGGCCTTTTGGAGGATACCCTGGTGATCTGGGGCGGCGAGTTTGGTCGGACGCCGATGGTGCAAGGCGGAGATGACGGTCGTGACCATCACCCGAATTGTTTCTCCATGTGGTTGGCTGGCGGTGGCATCCGCCCGGGTATGACCTTGGGCGCGTCGGACGACTTCGGCTTCAATGCCGCGGTGGACAAGGTTCATGTCCACGACTTGCACGCCACTGTCTTGCGCCTCCTGGGCTTCGATCACGAGAAGCTAACCCACCGTTTCCAGGGGCGTGATTTCCGCCTGACCGATGTGTTTGGCGAGGTGGTGGATAAGATCATTGCTTGAGGCCTGCGATGCATGGGGCGCTCCGCGGGATGGGTCCTGCGCCCGCAGGTAAGCTCTGGTGAGTTTCAGCATTCGCGCTGCGCGCGGGGGGTAGCATGATCGCTTCCAAAGCGTGCTTCGAACCCATCCCGCTCCGCTGGAGTACTTTTGGTTGAGGATGGGTCCTGCGCCCGCAGGTAAGCTCTGGCAAGGTTCAGCATTCGCGCTGCGCGCGAAGGGTGAGGATGATCGCTTCCAAAGCGTGCTTCGGACCCATCCCGCTCCGCTGGAGTACTTTTAGTTGAGGATGGGTCCTGCGCCCGCAGGGAAGCTCCTCAAACCTTCTCTGGCGTGCCTTGTGTGGGTGGTGTAGAGGCTCTCTATTCCCCATGAAACCGAATCCTGCGCGCGGAGCATTCACGCTCATCGAACTGCTGGTGGTCATCGCCATCATCGCGATACTGGCCGGAATGCTCCTGCCGGCTCTGGCCAAGGCGAAGGTCAAGGCCAACGCCACCCGCTGCGTGGCCAACCAGAAGCAGCAGTACCTGGGGTACGCCATGTATTCCTCGGACAACCAGGACCTGATGCCCGCTCATGGCGATTGGGCCACCGTTGGGGGCGAGGTCTGGTCGGGGACTGGGGGAGTCCCGCTGCGGGCCGCACCGGGAAAGGCCAAGGTCAGCATCGTCCATGACGGTAATTCTTGGGAAACCAATCGCCCCCTGAACGTCTATGTGCCGGCCCCTGAAGCCTTCCGCTGTCCCTCCGATAAAGGCGACAGTTACTGGGCAGCCGAGTCTAAGAAGGGGTGCTACATGGCCTGGGGCAACAGTTACCTTGTGATGTGGTCCGTGGATTGGTTTGGGGTGAAGCACATCACTGGGAATCTCGCCTCGCCGACGGTGGCGGGCGACTCGAAGCCCATCAAAAACTCGGAAATCGCCCTGGCCCCGGCCACCAAGATCCTTCAGGGCGACTGGCCGTGGCATGGAAGCCGGGATTCCGGTGACGGCCGGGTGAGTGGAGCATCCCGCGATCGGAGCCTCTGGCACAACAACCGTGGCCAGCGGGGCTGGAACATGGCCTATGGTGATGGACACGTGGCCTTGTTTCGTTTCCCGAGGGACTACGACCCATCCGACATGAATCAGAAGGTGGACATCAATGGTCCCTGGTGGTGATCCCGTGTTTTGGGTGGGGCAAAAAACCAGTTCCCAGCGGTAGCACACTTTCCTACTGTGCCGCCTGCGTTCGGTTCTCATGAACCGACCAGTAACCCCACTTAGACTTATGCCATTGACCCACACGCGCGACCTGTTCGCGAAGGCCTTGAAGGGCAAATACGCCCTGGGCGCCTTCAACGTGAACAACATGGAGCTGCTCCAAGCCATCATCGAGGCCTGCGAGGAAGAGAAGGCCCCAGTGATGCTGCAGATCTCCAAGGGCGCCCGCGATTACGCCCACCCGGTGTACCTCAAGGGACTGATCGACTCCGCGGTCAAGCTGTCCACCATCCCCATCGCTGTTCACTTGGACCACGGTGACAGCTTCGAATTGTGCAAACAGTGCATCGACGAGGGCTTCACCAGCGTGATGATCGACGCCTCGCACGATCCCTTCGAAAAGAATGTCGAGATCTGCGCCAAGGTCGTCGAGTACGCCCACAAGCATAACTGCGTCGTCGAAGGCGAACTCGGCATGCTCGTTGGCGCCCAGCACGACGACGGCGAAGAAGGCGGCAGCTACTCCAAGGGCGGGGCTTACACCCACCCCGATGAGGCCGTTCAGTTCGTCAAACAGTCCGGCGTGGACTCGTTGGCCGTCGCCATCGGCAACAGCCACGGCGCCTACAAGTTCAAGGGCGAACAGCACCTGGACCTGGAGCGTCTCAAGGCCATCAAGAAGGCCTTGCTCGAAGCCGGCATGGGTGATTACCCGCTGGTGTTGCACGGAGCCTCTTCGGTCCCCAAGGAACTGGCCCAGAAGATCAACAAGTATGGCGGCGACCTCGGCGAAGAGACGGCCGGCGTTTCCGAGGCTGACATCGAAGTGGCCCGCCGCGTGGGTTGCACCAAGGTCAACATCGACACCGACTTGCGCCTGGCCATGACCGCCGCGATCCGCGAGGTCTTGGTGACCAAGCCCAAGGAGTTCGATCCCCGCAAGTACCTCGCGCCCGCCCGCAAGGCGGTGAAGGA
>CANHYD010000073.1 GCA_947464705.1 Verrucomicrobiota bacterium
CCGTTCGGCCTTCATGGCTGCGGCGATGTTGTTGGTCAGGCCCGCGATCTTCTCCAGTTTCACCCCCGGTGCCGGATGCAATTCATACCGGGTGATGGTGGGTCCCTTGGTGATGTCACCGGGTGCGACCTCGATGCCGAACTGTGCCAGCGTCTGCACCATCAACCGAGCGTTGGCCATGAGCTCCTCCTTGGTCTCGGTCGGTTTGACGGAGGTGTCCGGCAAGCTCAGCAAGTCCATCGAAGGCAGGCGGTAATTCCCGATGATGGGAGCGCTGGCCACCGTGATCGGCTTGATCTTGCGTGTTTGCATCACCACACGCGGGCGAGCAGCGGCCGCGGCCAAAGGCAGCGCATCGGCGGGTGACTGCACTGCATCCTCAGGCCGATCCCACGGGGGAGCATCTTCGGCATCGGAGTCATCGGACGGCTCGGCACCCGATCCGGCAGGGTCAACGGATTGGGATTGAGCAGCCCCACCCTCCTCCTCGTCATCCAGATCCGCACCGGGCGGGCGGCCCAAAATACGCTCGGCCAAGGACTTGGGTTTTCGAGGTTCGGAGACCGAGGCCGGCTCGTCGCCTGCGGGGGTGAGCACCGCAGAAATTTCATCCGCCTTGATGACCTCACCGGTCTGGACAGTCCGGACCTCCCGGGGTTGCGGGACGCTCAAATCGCGAATGGTTACCTCGGGGATGGGCCGCAGGTCGGCTCCAAGACCGGAGGGTTCTGGAGCGCCTTCAGGCTGAGGAACGACCGCTGCCGTGGCCGCCTTGCCGCGGGTGGACTTGGGCACCGGAGTGGAGGTCTCCGACTCCGCGGTCGCCTGCTTGGTCAACTCACGAGCCTTCTTCTCCAACGCCTTGGCCTTCTTCTCGATGGCGGCCTCCTCAGCGGCCATCTTCTCCTCGGGAGTCTTCGGGACACGGACCCACAACTGACGGATCCACACCAACAACTGGTAGTCGGTGAGGAAGAGCAAGCTTGCCAGGTAGATGATCACGTAGGTGACCGCCGCCCCCATGCGGCCCACCGAATACTCGACCCAGGCGTTGTTAATCTGATGCCCCAGGAGTCCTCCCGGACTGGGTCCGCTATTCTTGCGGATTTGGATACCCGGGATCCAACGCTCGCACAAATCCAGCACACCCACGCAGGCGATCACCAGACCCACCGAGGCAATGAGCGATCGCCAACGGCGCAGGTAGTTCAGGGAAGGAATGAACGAAGCGAAACCGAACCCCAACAACAGCACCGGGAGCACCCAAATACCGAAACCCAAAATCAATTGGAGCTCATAAACCACGCGGGCCCCAAAGCGGCCCATCCAGTTCCGGATGGCCGTATTGGGCTCGGTGGTGTTGACGCCAAGATCCAGTCGATCGTAGGAAATCAGGGCAGCGGCCAGCACCACCGCCACCAAAATCAACACCAGCCCCTGGCTGTCGACCCAGATACGGTCCTTGCTGGATTCTTCTGTCCGCTCTTTGGTCGCCACGCCTGCCAATCTACGGACCCGCCGGAGGCCGGGGCAAGCGGGGAACCGCAACCTCGCAGAATGAGCTGGATTGGCGGTCGCCTTCAGAAGGCCCACCGCCTATCGTTCCTGTCACCAGACAGAGTACGGTGATTGAACCATGCCCGAACCCATCGATATCGAGATCACTGAGAGCCGCCCCGGCCTGCGCCTGGACCGCTACCTCGCGGAGCGTTTTCCGGAGACGTCGCGGGGGCGCTTCCAGCAACTGATCACCGAGGGGGCCGTGCTCGTGAACGGTTCCGAGCCGAAGTCCACCGACCACCCGCGGGTGGGTGACCGCATCCAGGTCCGCTGGCCGGAGGCCATTCCCAGCGAGGTGCTGCCCGAGAACATTCCCTTGTCCATTCTCCACGAAGACGAGGACTTGTTGGTGGTCAACAAATCCGCCGACATGGTGGTGCACCCCGCCGCGGGACATTTCTCCGGCACACTGGTCAATGCGCTGCTCCACCATTGCCGGGGAAACCTGAGCGGCATTGGTGGAGTCGAGCGACCGGGCATTGTCCACCGCTTGGACCTGGGAACCAGCGGTTGCATCGTCGTGGCCAAGACCGACACCGCACATGCTCACTTGTCGGCGCAGTTCGCCGATCGCACCGTCGAGAAAGCCTATTTGGCGCTCGTCATTGGTACGGTCCGTCCGCTCAACGGAGATATCCGGGCCCCGATCATCCGCCACCTGATCCAGCGCAAAAAGATGGCAGTGACGACGCCGGGCAAAGGACGGGAAGCCTGGACCGAGTACCGCTGCCTGGAGTCCCTGAGGGACGCCTCGTGGATCGAATGCCAATTGCACACCGGCCGAACCCACCAGATTCGGGTTCACCTGACCCATCTGGGTTTTCCGCTGCTCGGCGACGAAGTTTACGGAGAACGGGCCAACGCTCGATTCTTCCAAGAACACCACTGGAAGGCACCCCGTCAGATGCTTCATGCCGCTCGACTGGCTTTCCTGCATCCGCGCTCCGGCCAGAAGATGGCTTTTGAGGCCCCGTTGCCTGCAGACATGGCATCCTGCCTCAATCGGCTGCGAATCGCCTCGATCCCCGAAGCCGCGCCGCCCGCACGTGCCGGCCGAACCGCGCGTTGACCATGAGCGAGTCCCGATCGCGATTCCTCAAGCAAAGCCTTTGGATGATTGCGGCCACCCTGGGGGGCGGGGCTGGCATGGCTCTGGTCCACGGTTCTGTGTCCAAGCTGGGCGGTGCCCAGGTCTATTTTCAGTTCAAGTCCCTGATGGCGATCTTCTACGTCGTGGGCGCTGCCCAGGGGGCTCTCTGGACCCTGACGGCACGGCAAACGGCGACAGCTCTGACCCACGACGCGATCCAGGCAACACGGGATCGCCTCAAACGCTCCGCAGGAACCGTCCTGCTGTTCATGACACTGGCGGGCCTGGCGCTCATCCCGAGTGGACCGGCTCTGGCGGGTCACCTCAAACTCACCTCGGTGCTGCCTCTATGGATCACCTGGGGGCTGATTCTGGCGTCACTGCTGGCGGCCCTCCAGCGAGGCATCCTGCAGGGACGGCAAGATTTTGCCGGCTTGGGATCCATGTCGATCGCCGACGGGCTGGGCCGGTTTGCGTCGGTGGCAGTGATTCTCACCGTGCTGGGCGGCAGTGCCGCAGGAGCGATCGGTGGCGCCCTGACCGGGACGCTCATCGCGATGGCGGTGGGTTTTCGCGCCCTCAGACCTTGGAGCGTCGAGAATCCTGAAAATTCTGTATCCTCCGGGTCTGCGACGCCCGCCACCGCCGGAACCACTGGGGGGTTCTGGCCCCTTGTCCTCGGCGCAGCGGCCCTCCAAGCCCTGAGCCAACTCGACAATTTGTTCCTGCAGGCCGCGGTGCCCGAAGCATGGCAAAAAGAAGTGGGTTCGCGCTATTCACCCGGCGCCCAAATCGGATTCGCCCTGAGCCAATTCACCGTTCCGCTGGCGCTGGTCATGTTCCCCAAGGTGGCCCGCAGCACCGCGGGGGGCGAGGGGCACCAAGCCTTCCGATGGACCCTGCTGGCCACGGCGACCCTCGGCGGATTGGCGGCCCTGGGTTGCACCCTCCTCCCCTGGCTACCGGTTAAAATCCTTCTGCCGGGCATTCCCACGGAACTATCGGCCCCACTGGTGCCCTGGTTCGTCTGGGGAATGCTGGCCTTCACTCTGGCCAACGTGCTGTTCAGCGACCGGATGGCCCATGGCGATTTCCGTTTCGTGCCCGGCGCCTTGGTTTTGGCGGCGGCCTATGGCGTCAGCCTCTGGGGCTTCCAAGACACCCTGCTGCAAGGTTCTCCAGCCGAGGGACTGCTGCGAGTGGTGCAGCGGTTGGTCCTCTTCAACGCCGCGTTGCTGGTGTGGGCGGTGCTGGTCAGTGCCCCGAGCCGGTTCCGCCGTCGCGGGTCGAGATGAGGGGCACGCCCCAGTCTCCGAAAGCCTGACCCAAGGCCTCGACGGGCAACCCGATGACATTGCTCTCCGAGCCGGCCACGGATTGCACCAACCAATCGCCGTGCTGCTGGAGCGCATAGCCTCCGGCTTTGTCGAGCGTGGGAACAACCTCGAGATAGCGGCTGATGAGCTCTGAATCCAGGTGCCGGAATACCACGCGCGTCACGTCCGAAAACACCGCGCACCGACCGGAGGCGCCGTGCATCAGACAAACTCCGGTGACCACTTCATGCGACTTGCCCGAAAGACTTTCCAGCATCGCCCGAGCCGCGGCGTGGTGGGCGGGCTTGCCCAGCGGTTGGCCTTCCAGCCACACGAGCGTGTCGGCCCCCAGCACCAAGTGCCCCGGATGGCGTTGAGAAACAGGGGCCGCCTTAAGCCGTGCATTGAGCTCACACAACGGACGGACCCCTAGAGCAGCGTCATGAACCTCGCTAGCATCGCTGGGAATCACTTGAAAATCCGCGATCAGGGTCCGCAGCAATTCGACGCGTCGGGGCGAGGCCGAGGCCAAGATAATCGGAAGGTGAGGCATGGGGATCAGAAGGAAACAAGCGCCGGAGTGGTCGATCGAAGCACGGACAATTGGTTGAAGGCAGCACAGTATTCCTTGCGGATGGCTTCGATCGCCTCCTCAGCCTCCTGGGTGGGCGGGTGCAAGATCACCAATACCTTGGTCGACAAGCGCCGGATATCCCCCTGCGGCGGACGCCACTGCCCATAGGCATCGAACACAGTGAACCCCCCAGGAAAACGCGGGGTGACGCGTTCGACCAAAAACGCATCCCATTCGGAGCTATCCACGGCCGCGAGGTAGAGTTCGGTGCACAGCCACTGAGGCGGCAGGGTGTTCGGCGCGCCCGGAATGGGCTTCTTCGCGGATGCCGATTGCGTCGACGTGCATCCGGAGAACACCAGCATCAGCACCAAGAGCGGCAGGACCACCCGATCCAGACCCAATCCATGAGGATTCCGTTTCACGGACGCCATTGAGCACCGCCGACGGCCCCACTGACAATCCTGCTCGCATCACCGCTTCTGGCAGCCAGGACACTGGTAGGTGGAACGTCCCGATTGCTGGAACCGGGTGATCGGCGTTCCGCATCGGTGGCAGGGCTGACCCTCACGGTCATAAACCCAGAGCCCGCCCTCGGCCGGCGAATCCGCCAGCCCTCCCTGTTGGTAAAGCATCGGTTGATCCGACCGAAGGGCTCGAAGGTTCTGTTCCACCGCCCCTTTCAGAAGTTTCCGGAGCACCCCATGCAAACGGACGACCGCTTCGGATCCCAGTTCGCAGGCCGGTGTCGCCGGATCGATCCCGGCCAAAAACAAGGCCTCGCTGGCGTAAAGGTTGCCCACGCCAGTCAATCGAGCGGGATCCATCAGACACACTTTGATGGGCGTTCGGCTGCGGACCAAAGCGTGCCCGAGCATCTCGGGCGTGAAGTCTGGGGCCAACGGTTCTGGCCCGAGAGTGGGCACCGCCAGGATTCCCAGTCGAAGATGCCCCAACTGGCGAGGATCTTCCAAAACGACGCGAAGGCCCTCCAATCCAAAGACCACCGCAGTATGGCGGGGCAGCGGAGCCTCCTTGGGCAAAACCCGCCAAGAACCGGTCATGCCGAGATGGGAGACCATCAACTCGGTCTCGCCGCTCGGGCGGCTCAATTCCCAGAGCAAGCATTTGCCCTGACGCCGGATGTCCTGGATCTGGCACCCTTCCAAGGCGTTGCGGAACTGGGCCGGCGACAGCGGTCGAACCAAGCGCGGCTTGAGAACCTCGAGGTCCGTGACGCAACGCCCGCGAACCTGGGGCAGCAACCACCGTCCAAACGCCTCCACTTCGGGCAATTCCGGCATGGAATGAGTCTAGCCCAGCCCCGCGGCAGAACCAATTGGGGAAACCCCAGAGCCCGACGGTGACCAGACCATTCCATGGAAATCGTCGCCCTCAAACACGGTCGCCCGCAAACACGACTGGTTCCGCGACCTCGGATTCCTTAGGCTTCCACCCGTGGTTCCGCAGATCGTCATCGTCGTGCCCGTGTTCAATGAGGTGGCCAACATCATCCCGTTGGTGACCGAAATCGCCGCCGTGTTTCGTGCTGAAACACGGGCCTGGCAATTGGTGCTCGTCGATGACGCCTCGACCGACGGCACTTGGGAGGCCATCTGCGCCCAGCAAGCCCTCGACGGTCGGGTCACCGGCCTCCGTCACCGGAAAAACGCGGGTCAAAGTGCCGCCATCTGGACGGGCATCTCACGAACGGAGGCCCCTTTCCTGTGCACGCTCGACGGCGATCTTCAGAACGACCCGTCCGAGCTGCCCCGCATGCTGCAACTGCTCGATCGGGCCGACTTTGTCTGCGGCCATCGTGTAGCCCGACAAGATTCCGTGGTCCGCCGGATTTCTTCCCGAGTGGCCCGGAGCGTGCGTTCGTGGAGCCTGGGCTCGGATTTTGCCGACACCGGCTGCGCCCTGAGGGCCTTCAAACGCAGCAGCCTCGCCGGAGTCTTTCCCTTCAACGGCCTGCACCGCTTCCTCCCGATCCTGGTGGCCGGCAACGGGAGCACGGTGTTGGAAGTGCCGGTGAAACACCGCCCGCGCACGGCCGGAGTCTCCAAGTACGGCGTCTGGAACCGACTCGGCCGCGGGCTCTTCGACCTGGTCGGCATGGCCTGGTACCAGCGCCGCCGACTGCCCGCCATCGACACCGACTCCATCCCGCGGGGTTGAGCCTGCAGGACTAGTTCCTGGACCGGGTGTTCTGGCTTATCGTCCCACGACCGAGAGTTCCAGAATCCGGCCCGAGGGTCCGTACGAGTCACTGCTGTTGGTGGCCCGGGAGTACTCGGCGATGTAGAGCTTTCCAGGGGCTCCCTGGTGAATGTCGATGGGGCGTCCCAGCCCCGAGAGCACCGTATGGAAGTGCCCCTCATAGCGACCTTCCGCATTGCGACGGAGGGTGGCTCGAAGGACGTCGAACCCCGAATTGTCCTTGGGCGAGCGAATGAAATTGCCAAAGCGAGTCAGCAAAAAGGTTCCCCGATATCCCTCCGGGAATTCCTTACCGAGAAACACGATGCCGCCGGGGCCCGAATGCGGATCGAAGGTGAACATCGGTTTTCCATCGAATCCCCCATCGGGCCCGAGATTGGCCACCGGTAGCGTGAAGGTGAGTCCCGGCGGCGGTTCCGGGCTCGTGGGATAGGCCTTTTTGGTCCAATCGGCGAATCGATACGGGAAGCCGTAGTGCTTGCCCTCCTCGATGTGGTTGAGCTCCTCCGGGGCGTCCGCATCCGGGCCGTTCTCGGTGGCAAACATCTCGCCCGCGTCATTCCAGCAAAAACCATAGGCGTTGCGGGTCCCCCGGGCATACACCTCCAGAGTGGGCGGTTGCAGATCGGTCTTGATGCGCCAGAGGCACCCGGTGATGGGGGTTTCTCCACCGCCAAACCACTCGGAATCCGGGCTGGTCAACCCGCCATCGGTGCGACCGCCATTGCCGGCATACAAATGGCCGTCGGGACCGAAGGCGATGTGCTCCACGGCATGGATATAGGCCGGACTTCCGGGGTAGTTGGTTTGGAACCAGGGCTTGAGGTCGGAGGGATGCCCGTTGGTCACGGACGTGCTGCGATAGATGGTGACGATGTTCTGGTAAGGTCGGGTTGCCTTGTTCTGCTGATTGGAGGCGATGTAGAGCCGCTTCTGCCGGTCGAGAGTCATCCCCAAGACGAAGAGGGGCCCACCGATGTCGTCAGGTCGACGCTCCAGATAGCGATCGGCAGGAAGGATTTGCTTCAGGGCCGCATTCGACGGATCCAATCGCCACACGTCGCCCTGCTCGGTCAGCACATACAATCCGTGCCCGCGACCATCGCTGGTCAGCCGCACCGGACGGAAGGGCAGGCGTGCCACTTCCCGCAAGCGGAACCCCTCCGGAGGCTTCGGCAGCGGCGGGTAACGGTTGGCCTGCTGGAGCGCTTCAAACGTGGGATAAGCTGTGGTGGCCCGCACCTTCTTCACTCGCTCTGCAGTCACCTCGGGGCCGGCGTTGCCCCAATTGCGAAGCACGTAGTTCAAGACCGACGCAACCTCCTCGTCTTGCAGGATGGCCGGCGGCATGACCCCGGCGTACCGCCGGGCATTGACCGTGATCTCGCCGTTCAATCCCTCGCAGACGATTCGGATGGCCCGATCGATGTCCGCCAAGAGGTAGTCGGAACCGGCCAAGGGTGGGAAAACTCCAGGAATCCCCTGCCCCCGCATCTGGTGACAGGCAAAGCAGTTCTTCAGGTAGAGGTCACGTCCCCGGGAACTCTGGGACTCCGAAGTGGAGGAGGTCGAAGAGTTCGTACCCTGGGCCACCAGAGATGCATCCCCAAGTACCCATCCCAAAACGGCCCATAGCCCGAGCGCCCGGAACCACCGAGACACCCCCGAATTGTTCAAACTGAAGTTCTTCATTCGATCACCCACCAGTTCATGCCCTGAGCCGGAACGCTCACGGTCACCTCGACCCGACCATCACGACCCACCGGCAAGCGCTGCACCTTACCGCCGCGTTCCCGCAACCGCGCTGCGTGGGTCAATCCGGTGTAATAGACATTCGGCTTGAGGACCTTTCGGACCGGTTCATTCAAGGGATTGAAGACCACCAGCATCCCCTTTTCTTTCAAGGAAGGATTCACGTGGAGCATCCAATCCAAATCCCGGGCGTCGGCCCGCCGCCCATGAATCACATCACTCTCCAGGATGTCCCGGTGCGCCTTGAACCAGTCCACCTGGGCCTTGACCATGACCCGTGTGGCCTCGCTGTCGAAGAGGCGCGGACCGCGGTAGCAGGCCTGGACGCCCAGGGCGAGATTGCTCTCGAGCATGCGCCGATAATGGTCCAGATGCTCCGACAGCGGCTCGATCGTCGCTGCGGCCCCACCGCCCTGATATTCGGTCAACGGCACGAACATCCAGCCCATGCTGGGACTCTTCTCCCAGGTGCCATCGTAGATGTTCTGACGGGTGTGGATCACCTGCTGCTCCCGAGGCAGCGACCAGTTGACCTCTCGATACCCCATGCCGGTCTTGGTGGAACCGCCTAAGAAATAATGATCGGGCACGTTCAGGTAGAAGCCCTGCCCCCGGCACCAACGGTAGAAGTCTCGGATCTCCACCCACTGGTTCCAGCGGGAATCCTCCCACCCACGGTGCCCCGGGTGGTTCGTGGACGCGCAGGGATCGCCCGGGTAAGAACCATCGTGCTCCAGCAGGGTGAAACCGCTCTGGCGGTGAAACTCGTACAACCGTCGGAAATAGTTGGTGCCCCACCGGCTTTGAAGGCAGGGAGAATTCCCAAACACCGGCTTGAGCCCCGAGGGCAAGACCACGTCATGCCCCCCACCGACGCTGCGCGAGGCCAAA
>CANHYD010000074.1 GCA_947464705.1 Verrucomicrobiota bacterium
GAGCCTGTCCCTAGTCCGAAGAGCCTGTCCCTAGTCCGAAGAGCCTGTCCCTAGTCCGAAGAGCCTGTCCCTAGTCCGAAGAGCCTGTCCCTAGTCCGAAGAGCCTGTCCCTAGTCCGAGGAGCCTGTCCCTAGTCCGAAGAGCCTGTCCCTGGGCTGTTGGCTGGGCAGGTTCGTCCAACCGGCACGGAAATGCGGTGCTGGTGGAGGTGGCGCAGGAAGGCGAAGCCGAAACCGGGGGTGGTTAGGGCCATCACCAGTTCTTGATAGGGGCCGAATGCCGCGCCGATCGAGGCAGGGCATCGAGAGACATCAGGCGGGGTTGGGCGGTTGGGACGAGGGGCTGGGGCGGGGCAGCGAGAGGTACTGAATGGCGTGAGAGTCGGAGTGCGAACCCATTTTTCACAAGGGCTTACCACCCCAGCGCCACTTCGGGGTTTCCCCCTTCCAGTAGCAAATTCCGATGAAGATCAGGGATAGAACTCCGGTGATGATCCCGAAGAGGATCGGGTTTTCGGGCAACCCCCAGGTGGCACTCATGGCAATCGTGGCCAGGTAGATCAGGAGGCAAACCCATCCCTGCCAGCGCGCCGGCAGTCCCCAACCCCAGCCATAGGATTTTGCATAAAACCAAGCAGTCTCTCGGGGGAGTGGCATGGCAAATCGTCAGGTGATTTTGCAGGGGATCCACGCGTCCTCGTTGTGGCGGTAGACCGCACACAGTCGGTGGTAACCATCGGCCACGATCACCGAATCCCGGATGCGGGATCGCACCAGCAGCAACGGCGACAACGAAACCCCGTTCTGGATCTTGTCGTCGTTCTTGGAGACGTGGCTGTTGCTCACGCCGAGCAGCGAAAGGCCGGAAGCTCGGAAAATATCCTTCGCCTTGAAGGAAACCATGTCTGCCGCTCGAAGTTGATCCACCAAGCGATTGGCATCCGCTTCGGGGTAGAGGAGGCACAGGTAGGATTGGGCCGCCGGATAGTTGTGCTCTTCCGGTTCATCGAACCATTGCACCTGTTTGGGTTTGTTCATAGGCATCCAACAAGCGGTCTAACCGGGTTCCTACAATTTTCAGGCTCTCGTCGTCATCTTGTGTTCTCAGACAGTCCATCGCGTCGCTTCGACGATCATGCGGTGGCCTCGATGGAACCAACGCAGCTTAGTTGGCCGGCTGCTTCGTTGAGGACGCTGTGGACCATTCTCCGGTGTAAAGGGTGGACCCGCCGGTTTTGGAGACGAGTTGAACCATGGTTGAGGCAAGTCTCAGTCGGACGTTGCGGGATTTGTCCAAGACTTCGATGGATTGAGGCGTCCGGGCCACTTCGATGAAATTCCAAACTGGTTTGCCGTTTTCAAACTCAGTCCAAGTTCCGCTGGCTTGGTATTCGAAGGAACCCTTGGCGTGTCGCCAAATCCGTGGTTCCTGGGGGAGGTTGGGGAGGGGCCGCAAGGCGGTCAGATAGTCACTCCAGAGGTCCTTCAGTTCGCGGCCGGTTCGTTCGGTGAAGAGGGCTTCTTGGTATTGTCCGAGACGGAGGGCGGTATTCAATTGACGGACGATTCCCGGCGCAGGACCGGTTTCGAGCCAGAACAAGAACCCCGCCGAGACTTTGTAGGAATCGAGATACCCCTGAGGTTTTTCAGGGCGAGGGAATTCCCGCAAAGGCAGGGATTCGTAGATGGCATAACGGAAGTAATCGGCGATGCCTTCCGTCAACCACCCTGCATGGCCCGGGGGATACGCTTGGACGACATGGACCAGTTCGTGGATCACGGCACCGCGACTCTCCTCCGGATGCCGAGTGATCCAGTCGGTCGAGATGTCAATGTAGGGACCAGAGGCTGCAGCGATGCCCTTGAAATCTGGGTTGATGCGAATGGAGACATCCAGCAATGGGCGGTCTTCGATCGAGGACATCAGGTTTGCCAAGCGGGGATACCATTCAGCAGCGATGGGTTGCATCGAATCCGCCCAAGTCTTCAACGCGGGGGATTTCGAAGTGTCGATTCGCATGGTGGCGGCCTGGGCAGAGACCAGGGCTAACGCCCCAATCATCGAGGTCCGCCAAAGGGCACGCAGAATCGCTTTCCAGCCCGCTTTGTTCATGCGGTATGGGTAAGTCTGTCTCGTTCCGGACTCAAGGATGGGGCCGGAAAATTGGATGGAAACTCGCAGAGGGGAGGGCGGATCAGGCCAGGATCCCCTTAATTACTTCACCTTCCACGTCGGTCAGGCGGTAGTCGCGGCCTTGGAATCGGAAGGTGAGCCGCTCGTGATCGAAACCCAATTGGTGCAGCAAGGTGGCCTGCAAATCGTGGACGCTCACCTTGTCGCGGGCCACCGAGAAACCGAGTTCGTCGGATTCTCCATACATGGTGCCGCCTCGGATTCCGCCGCCGGCCATGACCATGGTGTAGCAGTCCGGGAAATGGTCGCGGCCCAGAATGCCACCCTGGGCGGTGCGCCCCTCGCGGAAGGGGGTTCGCCCAAACTCGCCCCCGAGCACGACGAGCGTGTCGTCGAGCAATCCCCGCTGGCGAAGGTCTTTCAGCAAGGCCGCAACCGGGCGGTCCATGGTCCGGCATTTGTTGGTGAGACCATCGCGAATGTCTTCCGACGGACCCGTGCCATGGAAATCCCATCCCCAATCGAAGAGTTGGACATACCGGACGCCTTGTTCGACCAGTCGGCGCGCCAAAAGGCAGTTGTTGGCGAAGCTCGAGTCGCCGGGTTTGGCACCGTAGGCCTCTAGGGTGGCCGGCGTTTCACGGGTGATGTCCATCACCTCGGGCACCGACATCTGCATCCGGAAGGCCAGCTCGTACTGGGAGATTCGCGTGGCGGTCTCTGGATGTCCCAACTCCTGGGACTGCAACTCGTTGAGTTCGCGCAGTGTGTCCAGGCCCATACGACGCACATCGCGGTCCATGCCAGCAGGGTCTGAGGCATAGAGGACCGGGTCGCCCTTGGATCGGCACTGAACCCCCTGGTACACGGAGGGGAGGAAGCCGTTGCCGAAGGAGTTCTTGCCGCCGTTGGGCTGCACGCCGCTGGAGATCAGCACGACGAAGCCCGGGAGATTTTGGTTTTCGGTGCCCAGTCCGTAAGTGACCCAAGAGCCGATGGACGGGCGACCCGGACGCGGGGAACCGGTGTACACGAGCAACTCGGCGGGAGCGTGGTTGAACTGGTCGGTGGTCATCGAACGGATGACGCACAGTTCGTCGGCGACGGTGTGGAGGTGCGGAATCGCGTCGGAGAGCCAGACGCCGCCCTGTCCGTGACGGGCAAAGGTGCGGGGCGTTCCGAGGAGCTTGGGGGTGCCGGAGGTGAAGGCGAAGCGCTTGCCCTTCAGGAAGGCATCCGGGCAGTCCTGACCGTTGCGCTTCACCAATTCGGGCTTGTAGTCGAAGAGGTCCAAGTGCGGCGGCGACCCGGTCAGGTGCAGGTAGATCACCCGCTTGGCCCGGCCCGGAAACCGAGGGCTATGCGCTGCCAGTACGGGAGCAACGGGGGGCGTCGCCGCGGCGGCGGCCGCCGGGAGGCTTCCCTTGAGGAGGGATCCCAAGGCAATGGCCCCGAGGCCGTGTGCGGTGCGGCCGAGGAAGTGTCGCCGCGTGAGGGACTGCAGGGCTTCGATCTGTGGATTCATAGGGCGATTGGGAGGATCCGCGTCACCGTTTCATCAGGAATTCGTCCAGGTTCATCAGCACGTTGGCCACTGAGGTCCAGGCGGCTGCCTCCGGAGCCTCCAGGCCGCGGGGGAGCTCCCCGATGGGTTCGGTGGCCAGGCTGCGTGCCTTGGTGGGGTTGGCTTGGAATCGCTGCCGACTGCGTTCCAGAAGGCTGTTGAGGGAGGTCAATTCATCGGCGGAGGCCGCTCGATGCAGGCACTGGCGGAACCCGTGTTGCAGGCGGTCGGTGGTCGTGCCGGACGCCAGAGCCATTTGGCGGCCCAGGGCTTGGGCTGCTTCCACGTAGACGGGGTCGTTGAGTGTCACCAACGCTTGCAGAGGGGTGTTGGAGCGTTCACGACGCACCAGGCAGACCTCGCGGTTGGGCGCGTCGAAGGTGGCCATGGAGGGATAGGGGTTCGAGCGCCGCCAAGTCGTGTACAGGCCCCGGCGGAATCGGTCTTCGCCACTGCTCGTCTCCCAGTCGGTGCCACTGCCGAAGGCTGCGGTGAGTCCCGATTTGGGTTGGGCCGGCTTCACGGGCGGGCCATGCATGCGGGCGCTGAGTAGTCCGCTGACGGCCATGGCCTGATCGCGAATCATCTCGGCCGACAGGCGGAATCGGGGCCCGCGGGCCAGCCATCGGTTCTCCGGGTCTCGGGCCAGATGCTCCGGGGTGATCTTGGAGGATTGCCGGTAGGCGGCCGAGGTCACCATGAGCCGCAGCAGGTGCTTCAGGTCCCAGCCGCTGTCCATGAGTTCGACGGCGAGCCAATCGAGGAGCTCGGGGTGGGAAGGCGGTTCCCCCTGGGAGCCGAATTCTTCGCTGGTGCGCACCAAGCCAATGCCGAAAACCGATTCCCACAGGCGGTTGGCGACCACTCGTGCGGTCAGGGGATTCTGGCGGTCCACCAGCCACCGGGCCAGTTCGAGACGTCCGGGAACTGCCGTTTCGGATGAGGGTCCCAGGGCGGGGGGCAGGCCTTCATGGACCTCAGGCCCTGGGTTCAGGTAGTTGCCGCGGAGTTGGATGAAGGTCTTGCGGCGTTCCTTGCCCGCGAGTTCCCGAAGCACGGGGACCGTGGTGTTCGGTCGCCGTTCGGACTGCTGGCGCTTCAGTTCGGCCAGTCGGGTCCGTTGGGGTTGGAGGGGCGGAGCCACGGAGAGGTGATGCGCGGCGATTGTGGATTTCTCCGCGGGCGAACGCTGAGGAGTGGGTCGGCTCAAGGCGGCCAGCACCGGGGCCGGGATTTGGGCGATCTCCGCGGCGCGCGGGTCGGAGGTTTGGGAGACCCGGAAGGCGGCCAAGGAGGCGTGCTCGCGCTGGGAGAGGTGATCGAGCGTGATGACCAGGTTGGAGCCGGGCCCCACCGAGAAGGGGTGTGTCGGCACCAGAGTCAGGTGGTGCTGTTCAGTCAATCGGGGGGCGACGGACCAGCCTTTTTTGGACGGATCGGCATTGGTCAGCACCAGAGATGCCTCGAATCCCGGGGCCTCAAAATCGGCCGACGCCAGCCGAAATTCCACCGAGCGGGAGGCGTCAGGTCGCAGATCTTTGCTCGGCTTGGGAGGCTCGGCCACCACTTGGTCCCACACGGGGGCCCGATTCTCATCCAGCAGCACCACGCGGAAGCCGCTGAGGCGTTCCTGGGATCCGTCGGTGCGATTCCAAATCGTCAAGCGGTCAATGGACGCCGAGGTCTTCAAGTCCACTTCCCACCACGGGCTATTGGAGGTCTCGGTGTGGGTGGTGGAGTGGGCGCCGTTGAAATCGCCGTTGGTGTTGCCATCGATGGCTAGTCGGGCGGGTCCGTCGAAGGCCGTGGTGCTCTGGCGAGCCTCGCCCGACTGCGCCACATTTTTGTCACCCTGAAAGACCTGCACCTCGGCCAAGGACAGGATTCGTTCCTTGCCGGGAAGTTCGATCCGGACGAAGCGGGCCTGGGGAACCAGGGGCTTTGCCGGGACGATGCGGGCTTGGACTCGCGTGAGAACGAAGTCGCCCTCGGCGTGTCCCACGCGACCCTCGGGGGTGCCACCCTCGGGGAACACCTCCAAGCGGAGAGCCTGAACGGGTTGCGTCTCGTTGGAGGAAAGTTCCACCCGGTAGGAATCGGTTTTTCCGGAGCGCCCCACGTGCACCATGCCGTTGTTCCGCGAGCGGATCTCAGCCCCGGCGCGGGAGGAAACCGGGCCGGGGATCATTGTTTGCCAAGAAATGGGCTTCGAGCAGCGTGCCTCCCAACGGTTTTGGTCTTCCGCCAATTCTGGGGTGGACCGTGCGAGCGTTGCCTCGATTTGGCGGATCTCGGACTCCGCCTGCGCCTTGGCTCGCTTCTGCTCGTCGGTGAAGAGTGGTATCACCGGGCTTTCATCACCCCGATCGGCGTCGGCGGTGTTGTTGAGGATGGCGAACAACCGGAAATAGTCTTCCTGACTAATGGGGTCGTACTTGTGGTTGTGGCACTGGGCGCACGCCACGGTGGTGCCCATCCAGACGGCCAGCGTGGTGTTGACCCGATCGACCAGGGCTACGTTGCGGAACTCTTCGTCGCTGGTGCCACCCTCATTGTTGGTCATCGTGTTCCGATGGAACGCGGTGGCGATTTGCTGCTCTTCGGTGGGCTCCGGGAGCAGGTCACCTGCGAGTTGCTCTACGGTGAAGACATCGAATGGTTTGTTGGCGTTGAAAGAGCGGGTGACGTAGTCGCGGTAGGCCCAAATCGTCCGGGCGGGATCGTCGGCATACCCGCTCGAATCGGCGTAGCGCGCCAGATCGAGCCACAGACGGGCCCAGTGTTCGCCATAGGCCCGCGACGCCAGCAGTTGGTCGACGTATCGCTCGTAGTCAGGACTTGGACCGTCGCCAGCCTCAACGGCTTTGGGAGGCAATCCGGTCAGGTCGAGGCTGGCGCGGCGTTCCAGGGCTTCCAAATCGGCCTCCGGACTGGGCTTCAGACGTTCTTGCTCCAGTCGGGCCAAGACGAACTGATCGATGGGATTGCGGGGCCACGTCCGGGCTTCGATGGCCGGCAACGGGGGGCGAACCGGCGGGACATAGGCCCAGTGCCGAGAGTACTTAGCACCCTGACGAATCCACTCCTGCAAGGTGTCCCGATCAGCGGCCGACAAGGTCTTGCCCGAATCCGGCGGCGGCATCTTGTCATCCGGATCGGTCGAGACGATGCGGCGCATGACTTCGCTTTGCTCCGGTTGCCCAGGGACGATGGCCGGATGGCCGTCCCTCGGCGCGTAGGCCGCCTCGGGCAAATCCAAGCGCAGGGTTTTATTGCCGGCTTTGCCGCCACCCGCGTCGGGTCCGTGGCACTGGAAGCAGTTTTCCGAAAGGATGCGTCGGATATCCCGATTGAACTCCAGGCTCGGAGAGGCCGCGTTCAGCCCTAGGGCCGCCATCAAGCCAGGAATGACGAGGCCGGCGAGTCCCCAGCGGATGCCGTTCGGAGTTGGAATTCTTAAGCCCATGGAGACGCGGTAGTTACTCGGAGACTATGGACCCGATTTGTCAGTGCCAAAGCGAAAACGAACGGTTGGTTTGGGTGCGGGTGGGCGTCGTGGGGACAGTCGGTTTCAAGTGGAGGTAGTGCCGCTGGTTTTGTCCCCCCGAGTTCCTCCACGGAGGGGCGGTTGACCGACGGTTGGCGCGTGCGCACGATTACTCGTGTTGTGACTGCTATCGCCTTGCCTCGAACCCAAACTCATCCGGGTCTCCGCTTCCGACTCGCCCTGTGCGTTTTGAGTGTGATGGGACTCTTGCTCCCGGCCCAGGCCCGGAACAAGACACGCCACGTGATTCTCGTGACCACCGATGGTTTGCGGCAGGAGGAAGTGTTCCAAGGGGCCGAAGAAATCCTAATCTCCAAGCAATACGGCAATGTCGGCAAAACCAATGAACTCAAGGCCGAGTTCTGGAGGCCGGATCCGAGACAAAGCCGCGAGGTGCTCTTTCCCTTCTTGTGGGGGACGGTAGCACGGCAGGGACAGCTTCTGGGCAATCGGGCGTTGGGTTCCGAGGTCCGGGTGACCAATGGGCGCAATTTCTCGTATCCGGGCTACAACGAATTTCTGACCGGCATTGCCGATCCGAAGATCGACAGCAATGACAAGGTGCTCAACGCCAACACCAACGTGTTCGAGTGGCTGAACACTCGGCGAGGGTATCGGGGTAAGGTGGCTGCGGTGGTCAATTGGGATGTGCTGCCGTGGGTCTTGAATGGGCCTCGGGCGGGTTTTCCAATTTGGAGCGGGTTCGATGTTCCGCCCGGAACCCGCCGGCTGCCGGTGCCTGGGGCTTTGGACGACATGGTGGAGCACAGCAAGACGCTCTGGTCGGGAGTCTTGCTGGACACCTTCGTCCGGTACGCGGCGTTCCATGCCATGGATACCCTCCACCCGCGCGCACTTTACGTTTCCTACGGCGAGACCGACGACTGGGCTCACGAGGGGAGCTACGAGCGGTACTTGAGATCGGCCCGTGGATTTGACCGCTTCTTGGCGGACTTGTGGAAGCGGGTGCAATCGACGCCACAATACCGCGACAAGACCAGCCTGGTGATCACGGCCGACCACGGTCGGGGTCCTGCGCCAGTGGCTTGGAAGAATCACGGTCGGGAAATCACCGACTCGGCCTACCTGTGGATGGCGGTCATCGGGCCTGATACCCCGGCTCTAGGTGAGCGCAAGGGGGTGCCGTTGGTTCGCCAGGCTCAGGTGGCCGCGACCGTGGCCGCGCTGCTGGGTGAAGACTTCAATGCCGCCAGCCCTCAGGCGGCTCCGCCGGTGGCTGAGGTGTTGGCTCGTTAGTTGAGCGACGAAGGCAGCGCCTGTGTCCGGACTGTGTCTGGTCGTTTCTTGCCGTCGAGACGCGTCGTGGTCTGAGGATCCTGAGGAAATGCAGGCTTTTCTTTGTCCGGTGCGGCTTTTCAATGGGCCCCTATCATGGGTTCACTGGATTTGATGCGCCTGAAGGTGCGGCCGTTGGCCGAACGACGCAGCCTGACTCAGGTCGAGGACATCCTCATCGCCCCGGAGCGTCCTCCGGCTCCTTTGTCTTCGGCTCAGTCCGACACGGTGGGCAAGATGGTGGAGGCCATTCGGTCGGCCCGGAAAGCGGGAGCACCGGTGATATTGATGTACGGAGCCCACTTGATTCGTAATGGGGCGGTCCCTCTGCTCACAGGGCTGATGGAGGCCGGGTTCATCCAGCACTTGGCCACGAACGGGGCGGGAACCATCCATGATTGGGAGTATGCGTGGTTGGGTCGATCTACCGAGGGTGTCGAGGAAAACGTCGCCGCGGGAACTTTCGGAACCTGGGATGAGACGGGCCGGAACATCCACTTGGCCCTCATGGCCGGGGCACTGCAAGGGCTGGGCTATGGTCCGGCTCTCGGCAAGTTCATCCACGAGGACGGATGCGATTTGCCGGATCCGGAGACCTTGGCACAGGTGGTCGGCCAGTTTCCCGCTGATCCCATGGCGGGGGCCTGTTGTGAGCTGTTGTCGGCCATGGCCCGCCATGGATTGGCTCCGGGCCACCACTCGGTGACGCATGGCTGGAAACACGCCAGTTTATTGGCTCAGGCGTGGCGGTTGGGGGTGCCGGTGACGGTTCATCCCGGGATCGGATATGACATCA
>CANHYD010000075.1 GCA_947464705.1 Verrucomicrobiota bacterium
AAGAAACCCTGACCCTGGGCAGCGGCTCCTGTCGGGATTCAGCCTGGCTCCTGGTGCAGCTCTTCCGCTCGATGGGGGTGGCTGCCCGATTTGTCAGCGGTTACCTCATCCAATTGGCGCCCGATCAGAAGTCGCTGGATGGCCCCAGTGGGACCGAGGTGGATTTCACCGACCTCCACGCCTGGTGTGAGGTGTACCTGCCGGGCGGAGGCTGGATTGGGCTCGATCCGACTTCGGGCCTTTTGGCAGGCGAGGGGCATATTCCTCTGAGTTGCACCCCCGAACCATCCACAGCGGCTCCCGTGACCGGCGGCATCGGAAAGTGCGAATCGAAGCTGCACCACGAGATGCAGGTGAGCCGGATCTACGAATCGCCTCGGGTGACCCGGCCGTATTCCGAGGCGCAGTGGGCCAAGATCCAGTCCCTGGGACATCGGATCGACGAAGACCTTGTGGCCCGTGATGTCCGACTGACCATGGGCGGCGAGCCGACCTTCGTGTCGGTGGACGATCCGGATGGGGATGAGTGGAATTTCACGGCGGCTTCCCCGGCCAAGCGGGTCTTGTCCGGAACTTTGCTCAAGCGTCTTCGGGCGCGGATGGCTCCGGGATCTCTGCTGCATTACGGCCAGGGCAAGTGGTATCCGGGGGAACCCCTGCCGCGTTGGGCGCTTTCAGCCTTTTGGCGCAAAGATGGAGTGCCCATGTGGAAGGACGACTCCCTCATCGCGGACGAATCCAAGAACTACGGTCATGGAGCGGCGGAGGCCGGTGAGCTCATTCGACGCTTAGCCCGGAATCTGGATGCCGATCCGGCCCACGTTCTTCCAGCCTATGAGGACTTGTTCTACTACACCTGGAAGGAGCGGCGCTTGCCTTCCAACGTGTCACCCACCTCGTCGCAGTGGAAAAATATTCAGGAGCGCGAGCGCCTAGCTCGTATCTTTCAACGGGGATTGGGCGAGGTTGTGGGGTACACCTTGCCGCTGGAGGTCGCGGGCACTCACGGAGGGCGCATCCAGTGGCGAAGTGGCGCCTGGTTTCTGCGGGATGGCGAAACCTTGTGGCTCATCCCCGGAGACTCGGCCATGGGCTTGCGGTTGCCGCTGGATTCGATCCCTTGGGTGGCCGACCGGGAATATCCGTGGGTTTTGCCTCAGGATCCTTCGGCCCCTCTGCCGCCATTGCCCCGGGAGTTTCCCCGCCGGGATGTCCACAGACCTGGAGGCCAAGCCTTTGTCGCAGGTGCTCCGGCGGCGCGGCCCCCGGGGACGGGACCGGGTCAACGCGCCCAAGCAGCACTGGCTGGCCGAGACCCACGCGAGGGGCAGGCCCCAGGCCCAGGCCAGAGCGCTCCGTGGATCGTGCGAACAGCCCTCTGTGTGGAACCCCGGGACGGGCGTCTGCATGTCTTCCTGCCCCCGGTCGCCACCACCGAGGCCTATCTCGACCTGGTCTCGACCCTTGAATCGACGGTTTCAGCCATGGGAGTCCCGGTGATCTTGGAGGGGGAGGCCCCGCCGCGTGATCCGCGGATCAACAAGTTGTCGGTGACGCCCGACCCCGGCGTGATCGAAGTCAATTTGCACCCGAGTCGGACCTGGGAAGAACTCGTGGACCGCACCACGGTGCTCTACGAAGAAGCCCGCCAAACCCGTCTGCGGGCCGAGAAGTTCATGCTCGATGGCCGGCACAGCGGCACGGGCGGTGGCAACCACATCATCCTCGGCGGCGAGACGCCGGGGGATTCGCCGATCTTGCGTCGCCCCGATCTGCTGAAATCGCTCCTCGGCTACTGGCAGAACCATCCCTCGCTGAGTTGGCTCTTCAGCGGCCTGTTCGTCGGTCCCACCAGCCAAGCCCCCCGTGTGGACGAGGCACGCAATGATTCCCTCTATGAACTAGAGATCGCCTTCCGGGAACTGGATCGCCAGACGGCCTCGCACGGGCCGTCTGTGCCGCCCTGGTTGGTGGATCGGTTGTTCCGGAATTTGCTGATCGACTCCAGCGGCAACACCCACCGATCGGAGTTCAGCATCGACAAGCTGTTCGCTCCGGAGAGCGCCACCGGTCGGTTGGGATTGGTGGAGATGCGGGCCTTTGAGATGCCGCCCCATGCTCAGATGAGTCTGGCTCAGCATTTGTTGCTGCGCGGGTTGGTTTCGACCTTCTGGAAGAAGCCCTATTCCCAGAAATTGGTACGCTGGGGTACCGACCTGCACGATCGGTGGATGCTCCCGCATTTCTGCGAGACCGATTTCCGGGAGGTGATCCGCGACCTGCGCGAGGCGGGTTATCCCTTTGAGATGGAGTGGTTTGCCCCGCAGTTCGAGTTCCGCTTTCCGCGCATCGGTGACTTCTCCCAGCGCGATGTCCGTGTGGAGATCCGCTCGGCCTTGGAACCCTGGCACGTGCTGGGTGAAGAAAACGGGGGCGGCGGGACGGTCCGGTATGTGGACAGCTCGCTGGAACGGGTCCAGGTCAAGGCGCAGGGACTCATCGGCGACCGATTCGCGCTCACGGTCAATGGACGCCGTATGCCAATGCACTCGACGGGCACCCAAGGCGAGGCGGTGGCCGGCGTCCGGTACCGGGCCTGGCAGCCTCCGGAGTGCCTACAGCCGACCATCGGGGTTCATGCCCCGTTGACCTTCGACCTCTACGACACCTGGAACGAGCGCTCGATCGGCGGTTGCACCTACCACGTGACCCATCCGGGCGGGCGTAATTACGAGACGTTCCCGGTCAACGCCTATGAGGCGGAGAGCCGACGTTTGGCACGGTTTTTCGCCACCGGTGCGACCCAGGGACGATTTGTGCCGATGCCCGAGCCGGTCAACGGGGACTTCCCGGTGACACTCGACTTGCGTCGCTGATTAGTAGGGCGATTCCGGGGCAGGCGCCTGTCGCAGGAACTCCCGGACCACACTGCCTTCGCGGGTCGGCGGTTGGCAGGCGTTGCCGGTGCAGAGGTAGGCCAGTGAGCGTTCCTCGTCGCCCGGGAGCGTGCAGGCGAACGGGTCCACCGGGCCGTGGTTGCCGAGGATCACGCGGTGGGGTTCGAACACCGCATGGGCGTGGCTCAGCAGGGCTCGGGTCGAACCGCACAGCCAGTCGCCCACAATGACCACTCGCTTGGGTTCCTGGAGTGCGAAGTCGAGGGCGCAGAGCAGGAATGGCACGACCTGCGGCGTCTGGTGCAGTTTTTGGGCGAAGAGCCGGAGGGTTTTCTCGGCCGCCTCCCGCCAGTCGGGACGTGCGCAAAGGGAGGACAGGCGGAGTAGTGCCAAGCTGGCCACGGCATTCCCGGAGGGTTCGGCCCCGTCGTAGTCTTCCTTCACCCGCATGAGCAGGTGAGGGGTGTCGGCTCCGCTTTGCCAGAAACCGCCGCCGGCCGGATCGTAGAAGCGTTCCATCAGGGCTTCGGCCAGTTGAACCGCGAAGTCGAGGTGGTTGGGGGCGAGCGTGGCCTCGTAGAGATCAACGGTGCCGGCCAGCAGGTGGGCGTAGGCGTCGAGCAATTGGACAGAATCCCGTTCCCCGTCGCGCCAGCGGTGGTACAGAGTGCCTCGGTTTTCCGCGGTGGGTGGCACCCAGAGGTGTTCTTGCAGGAAGGCCAAGTTGCGCTCGGCCATCGTGCGGAACTCGTCGTCACCCAGGATCGCGAAGGCCCGGGCGCAGGCTCCGAGCATCATGCCATTCCACGAGGCCAGCACCTTGTCGTCCCGATGGGGGCGAACGCGGGCAGCCCGCACTTCCAACATCCGGGCCAGAGACTCCTCCAGAATGGGTCGATCGGCATCGGGAACTTCGGCCTGAGCCAAGGACAACACATTGAGACCGGGCAACGGTTCCGGATCGCTGTGATCGATGAAGTTGCCCGCCGGAGTGATGCCGAAACGAGTGGCGACCACGTTGAACGCCTCGGGGCTGAGCAACCCCGACAGTTCAGCCTGGGTCCAGCAGTAGAATTTGCCCTCCTTGCCCTCGCTGTCGGCATCTTCGGCCGAATAGAACCCTCCATCGGGATGGGTCATGTCGTGGGCCACGTAGCGCAGGATGTCCCGGGCCACAGCGGCGTGCCGTGCCTCGCCAGAAACCAAGAACGCCTCGAGGTAGAGGACGGTCAGTTGGGCGTTGTCGTAGAGCATCTTCTCGAAATGCGGCACGAGCCACCGTTCATCGACGCTGTAGCGGGCAAATCCGCCGCCCAGGTGATCTCGGATGCCACCGACCGCCATCCGGTCGCAGGTCTGGAGCACCGCTTGGACGGCCTCGACGTCGCCGAAGCGCCGGGCGTAGCGCAGCAGGTAAAGCGGTTGGCTGGGGCGCGGAAACTTGGGCGCACCACCGAAGCCGCCGTTCACGGGGTCGAATTCGCCCAACAGAGTCTGGCCACCGCCGTGTAATTCTCGGGGACCGGTCGGGAAGGCGTTGTCCGGATCTTGGACGACCATTTCGCGCAGCCGGGCCGTGAGGTCAACCGCCGACGCGATCAAGTCGTCACGACGGGTCTTCCACAATTCGACGATCCGCTCCAACAGGGTTAGGAAGCTGGGCCGTCCGTGCTTGGCCTCCGGTGGGAAATAGGTGCCGCCGTAGAAGGGTTGCAGGTCGGGCGTGAGGAAGACGTTGAGGGGCCACCCGCCGCTGCCGGTGGTCATCTGCACGAAGCTCATGTGGATCTTGTCCACGTCCGGGCGTTCCTCGCGGTCCACCTTGATGCTGATGAAGTGTTCCCTCAGGTAGGCCCCCATGGCCGCGCTCTCAAAGGTCTCGCGCTCCATCACATGGCACCAATGGCAGGTGGAGTAGCCGATGCTCAGAAAAATCGGTTTGCCCTCGGCACTCGCTCGGGCGAAAGCCTCGTCACCCCAGGGAAACCAGTCCACCGGATTGCCCGCATGCTGCAGCAGGTAGGGGGATTTCTCAGCGGCCAGTCGATTGCGTTGTTCCGATGCGGAGGTCACAGGGGGGGGATGATATCCTCGGCGATTCCGGGAACAAGCCAGCACCCGGCCTCGAGGCGAGGCTCTGTGTTGTCCGTGTTGTCCAGTTCTTGAAAGGTTCCCGCCAGTGGGGCCTCCTTGGGCAGTCATGGCGTCCGACCTCGACCCCTTCTATTTGAACACTCTGCGGCAATTGGTTCGCGAAGGCGTGATGGCCCCTGCGTCGAGCCTGCTGTGTGTGTGCGCCGGGGAACGGGATCACCGGACTTTGAAGGAAGCGGGGTTCCCGAATGTCACGCTGACCAACCTGGAGACGCGCTGGGAGCTGGAGAATCCGGGCACCCACAAGGTCGCCTACGGTGACGTGGAGAACCTGACCTTCCCGGACAAGGCCTTCGATTTCGTCATCGCGCACAATGGTTTGCACCACTGCGCTTCACCGCACCGCGGTCTTTTGGAGATGCACCGAGTGGCTCGAAAGGGTGTCTTGGTCTTTGAACCCCGGGATTCGTTGATCTCCCGTTGGGGGGTTCGCTTCGGATTGGGACAGGATTACGAAACCGCTGCCGTGGCCCTGAGTTATGATCGGGTCAGTGGCGGATGGCGTAATGGTCCGGTTCCCAACTACGTGTACCGTTGGACGGAACGCGAGATCGAAAAGGTGATCCGGAGCGCGACGCCGTGGATGCTCTGCGGATTCCGCTACTTCCATGCCACGCGTCCGCCTTCTGGAGCGGCCAGTCGCCGCAATCCGTGGATTCGATGGGGACTCCGACTGGCCATCCCCGTGGCGACGGTGCTGGGCAGACTGGTTCCGTCGCAGACCAACTGCTTTGCCTTTCTGATCACCCAGCCGCCGCCGGGGCAGGGCAGCCCTCCGTGGATTCGTTGGAATGAGGCGGAACCAACCCTGGACCCCGAGTGGGCCCGGCGTGAGTACCGCCAGTAGGAACTGGATGGCTATTGGGATGTTCGCCGGGGCATCTGAAAAGACATTGAAGGTCGGCTCGGGAAGGGAGTTCTATTGACGGCACATGGTCGCCGCTCAGGAACAAGTCCAGAAGGCCCTCTTCGGGGTCTTCCTCATTGCCGCATTGCTGCTCTTTGCGGTTCTGCTGGGGTCCGTCCAGATCCTGGCGCTCATGGGTTTTGTCGCGGTGATATGGGCGCTGACGCTGCCCAAACACGGGACCCTGGCACTGGTCCTGGGGTCGGTGATGATCAACTCGTCGCTGTTGGTGCCCTTCGTCTCCGGCCGCCCCTTCTTCTGGGAGGCGAGCCTGATGCTGTCGATCAGTGGCCTGCCCTTGATGTTCGCCATGCGGCGCAATGCCCCAGAGTTCGGAGATCGTCTTCGGGAGTATCGATGGGTGTTCATCGGCTTGGGCGTTTTCTTTCTGGTGTTGGTGTCGCTGATCAAATTTCGCGGATTCGGATTGAACGTGCTGGGTCAAGGGCAGGTGGGTGGCCGCGCCTATGTCACCCAGTTCCTCGGACTGCTGTTCCCGATTCTGTACATGGCCGTGCCGACGACGCCCCAAATGCTGGTCCGTGTCTATGCGGCGCACTGCCTGATGAGCATGTCGTTCCTCGTGTCGGACTTTACCTTGGCGGCCGGCGGGTCCGGGCCTCTGTGGGTGTTGTTGTCGTTTTTCGGACTCTCCACCGACAGCCTTGCCTTCGAAGTCCAATCCTTGGAGGGCGGCGTTCGACGCTTTCAATCAGTGGCCTTCGTGTCGCGCGATTTGATCTACCTGATGCTGGTGATGATTCCGGCCACCCGAGCCTTGTCCCTGTCCTCCGTGACCCGGGTGCTGGTCATCCTGGGGCTTCTCGGGGGAAGCGCTTTGGGTGGTCATCGCATGTCGATGATCATCATTCCGTCGGTCATTTTGCTTTCGAGCTTGGTCCAGCGGACTCTTTCAATGGCCAAGGTGGTCGTTGCCACGATTCTGTTGGGAGTGGCTTTGATGGTCACCTACCAGACAGCCCGTCACTTGCCCCATGCCGCACAGCGCATGTTGTCGGTGCTGCCCGGAATCGAGATCGATCCGCTGGCCAGTGTGGATGCCGAAAACTCGACCTCCGGCCGTGCTTCGATGCGTCGCATCGCCTTCGACATCGCTCCGAACTTCCTCTGGGTCGGGCGCGGCTTGGGCTTCGTTCCGGACATCAATCACCTCTACACCCATAACGAGATCGACCAGTACGGCATGCTGGAGCAGAGCCTCGATCAGGGCATCTTTTATGCCGGCATCCCCAGCCTGCTGGTGAACCTTGGACTGCCGGGATTGGCGGGGGTGGTCACCTTTTTGGGAGCCGTGTCCCTCGTGGCCTTCCGAAATCTGCGGTCCATTTTCCAGATGGGCTGCAAATCGACCTTTGACCGCCTGGCCTGCCATGTGAGTTCGCTGTGGCTCGTGCAGTTGGTCACCTTCATGACCACCACGGGCGAGGCCGGCTTTTTCATGCAAACCTTCGGACTCCTGTCCGGGTTGGTGCTCATCACCCATTGGCATCGCAATCGGATGGTCGAGACGACCGAGCCCGAAGCGAAGACCTTCTTCAAGATTTTTGACCGGTCCCGGGCTCCGATCTCTCCGGAGGTTTCCGGGCAACCAGTGGCCTGATCGACCGATCGATAGGCCTCATGATCGCCTCGTCCCGGTCGGAAGCGCACCGTGAAGCCTCCGGGCATCGCTCCGGTGGGCGGCCCGTTTCAGTGCTGCACCTGGTGGGTTCCACCCAGGACGATGGAGGGATCCTGACGGTTCTTCGCCATGCACGCGACCCGGATGGGCTTTTCCGCCATGCGGTGGTGGTCCATCGGGGATTTCACGCGAAACGGCAGCCCCCGTTGGACGTGCGTGAAAGCCGCTGGCTCTTGGCCGAATCACCCAGGCATCTGTCGCTCTTTGCTCGGGCTCTGGGGGTGGTGATGGAAACCCGTCGCCGCTGCCGTGCTGAGCGCTGGGACATCGTTCACGCCCACAGCCGGGGCGGGTTTGCTGCGGCCGTGTTGTTGGCGCTGCTGCCCGGCAAGATTCCGATCGTCTTCACCAACCATGCATTCGCCCGCCGGACGGGGCTGTACCGATGGGCTGCCGGCCGCGGCCGCCTGGCGACGGTGGTCCTGAACCCGGCGATGGCGGCCCATTACGGGCTGACGACGCAGCCGGGGCGCGTGGAGATCATTCCCGATTGTTGTTCGGACGAATTCTTTGAAGGGCCGCTGGTGCGTCCCTCGGGCCCTCGATCGCGGCTGGCCCTGGTGGGTGTGGGCAATTTGGTTCGCTGGAAGAAGTGGAATCTGGTCTTGGATGCCCTCGGCCGATTGCCTGTCCCGTTGCGTCAACGGGTCCATTTCACGCTGTGGGGGCCCACGCCGGCCGATGCGGATTCCCAGGCCTTCGCCCGCGAGTTGAAGGGGCAGGTCGGGGCCTTGGGATTGGCTCCGTATGTGAGGCTGGCGGGGCCTACCAACCGGGTCCGCGAAGCGGTCGAGGGAGCCGATGTGTTCATCATCCCTTCGACGAATGAGCCGTGCTCCGTGGCCTTGACCGAAGCCTTGGCCTTGGGGAAACCCTCCATCGCCTCGGCCAGCGGAGGCTCGGTGGATCTCGTGAAGAACGGATACAACGGTCGGCTCTTCCGTCCGGATGATCCAGAGGATCTGGCCCGGCAAATTGCGGGCCTGATTTCCGGTGATGGAACCACGGCGACGCCCGAACAAATCCGGGACAGTGCCCGTCACTACTCGGCCTCGGTGGCCTGGGGTCGATACCACGCCCTTTACCGACGGTTGCTTGCGGGGGCCCCCGCAGACTAGGCTCATGGCCCCCTGTGAGCGCCACCCTTTACGATTTTCTTCCCCGCCTGGAGGCGCCGACGGCCGATCACCTGCTGGATCGCTTCCTCGACTTTGCCCGCACTCGGGGCATCGAACTCTATCCGGCGCAGGAGGAGGCGATTCTTGAACTTTATGCGGGCAAGAATGTCATCCTCAACACCCCGACCGGATCCGGCAAATCGCTCGTGGCCTCGGCCCTGCATTTCAAGGCGTTGGCGCAGGGACGCAAATCGGTTTACACCTGCCCGATCAAGGCCCTGGTGAATGAGAAGTGGCTTTCACTCTGCCGGGAATTTGGTCCGGACAATGTCGGCCTGAGCACTGGCGACGCCACAATCAACCATGATGCACCGATCCTGTGCTGCACGGCGGAGATCTTGGCCAATATCGCTCTGCGGGATGGTCCCAACGCCAGCGTCCGAGACGTTGTGGTGGACGAGTTTCACTACTACTCCGACCGCGAGCGGGGCGTGGCTTGGCAGGTGCCGCTGTTGACGCTTTCCAAGACT
>CANHYD010000076.1 GCA_947464705.1 Verrucomicrobiota bacterium
GAATTTGGCCACGAAGAGTGCACTCCCCACGAGCGAACCGAGGATCTGCGAGAGGTTTGGGGTCGCGCCTAGCATGGCGGATCCCACCCAGTTGAGATCTTGCCAAAATCCGAGAAAGGTCCCGGGGAGTCTTCCGGCTTCGGCATGCAGTGCTCCGAGCGGCGCGTCATTGGCGAACAAGACGAATTCCGGCAGAAAGCTCCTCCAGAAGAGGGTGCTGACGGCCCCGATCAGGACAACCCAGGCTAGCAGCATCGGCCTGAAACGACCGGCGCCTTTCAGCGACTCGGAGGATGGCGAGAGAGAGGGGTTTTTCATCGATTCGTTGAGGCGTTTCGGGCAAGGGGATGAGGGCCGAAGAGTCGGTCCCTAAGAAAGACCACCAGACGTCCCAGCCACCAGTGCCAGGGACGGATCAGGCCCCGGGCCATGTCTCCGATGGCCTCGGCGTAGACGGTGTCAACGGGGTAGGCTATTTGCTGCTTCACGACGGATCGTGCCGCGAAGAGGCATTGGATGCGTTGGCTCCAGACCCACCGCTTCAGGATGCCGACCGGTGCCCACTGGGCGATTTGCTTCATGGCCCTCAGTTCGTCGGCCACCCAGCTCTCCAGCCTTCGCGAATTGGCGGTCGTGGCGCTGCCGCCATGGTGCCGGATCTGGCAGAGGATCTCCGTCCGCTCGCGCAGGGTCGACGAATGCCGCGCCCAGTCTGCGTAGAACACGCAGTCTCCCACCTGAGGGTAGTCCAGCGGGAACCGGCACGGGGCCGGTTTCCGGCCGGTCTTGAGCAGGACCGAGCCGCAGAAGATGGTCTGCAATTGACCCTGTTGCCGCACGAAGTCGATCAACCGGATCGGTCGGACCTCCGTTGTTGGCGGCGGCGGTTGCCCCGGCAGCAACGCCCCCGAGGCATCGATCTTCTCGGTCAACGACCAGGCCATGGCTGGCGCGGTCGAGCTTTCCAGCGTCGGGGCCAATCTCTCGAGGAAACCGGGAAGCACGATGTCATCGGCCAGGAGGATGTGCAGGATGTCGGTTTCGACCGCCAGGTCGAGGCAGCGGTTCAGGTTGCCGAAGAGCCCCTGATTCCGTTCATTGCGCCGGAGTTCGCCCCGCAGGCGGGGGTGCTCGGCGAAGAAGGCCTGGACGAGTTCTGGGGTCCCGTCGGTGGAGACGTCGTCGATCACCACCACCCGGTCCGGCGGGATCGTTTGTGCAGCCAGCGATTCCAGCGTCGCCCGTAGATAGCGCACGCCGTTGAAGACTGGGATGACTGTGAGAATTTCGGACACCTCAAGAGAGGGGACCACAAGCCGCAATTCCGTGAAAGCCCCCATGTCGCCCCCAAAATCAACACGGGATCCGGGGTTTGGGCGGTCTGATCAATCCGCGGTGAGTGGGTTTGATGGAAATCGCAGGGTGTACCAGGTCCGGAGCTCCTCGAGTTGGCTCTTTAGGGATGGGCTGGAGACATCGGGCACCAGGGTCCGTGTCACGGGCCGAGGTGCCACCTCGGGGAGGACTTCAATGGGCCAACCCCACGTGACTCCGAGGGTCTTGAGGACCTCGGCCTTGGGGATCGGTGGCCAGAAACCGGGTTGGCAGACCGGAGCCGGGGAGGGGGTCTCGAGCAGTCCGTGGCAGAGGCGTGCCCATTCCAAGGTCGTGATCCCATTCCACTGGTGGTTGACGAACCCGCGCACCGGGCCGGGTTGGCTCAGGAACCAGCCCAATAGGCTTCGCGGCGCCCGAAGCTCGGGACCCAAGATCGAGCAGCGGATGACCAGCCCTCCGGCTGACCGCACCCGAAGCTCGGCCTCCCATTTGGTCTTTCCGTAGTCATCGGTGGCATCCCCGAGTTCCCCAGTCCGCCGGGCTGGCAGGTCGGGACGGAAGACCCCGTCGGTGCTGGCCTGGATGAACCGGGCACGGCTTTCCTTCAGGCATTCCAGCGCCCGCTCCACCAGTCGCACGTGGGTGTCGACGAGTGCCTGGTGCGTGGAACCAGCGCGAATCCCGATGCAGTTGACCACCGCCTCGGGATGCGTGGCCCGGAGCGATTCGAGAAATCCGGACGGCGATTCCGGGTCGAAGCGGTGCGACGGCGTCTGCACCGAATGCCCTGCCTCGGCCAGATACCGGGCCACGACATGACCCAGCATCCCGGCGGCTCCGAGCACGGTGACGCGCATCAGGCCTCCCCGAACGCGGTCAACCACTCCCAGGAGTGGCCCGGATACTTGCGGACAATATCGTCCCGATGATTCCAGGCGGTGATCAGGCAAGCGATCGGCGGGTGCTGGATCATCTCGGCCGGAGCCACGATGGGCGTCTCGGTCTGGGGGATGAATTTTCCGCACCGCAGCGGTGACTCATCGACGATGTAGTTGAAGCGCAGGTGTCGCAGTTGGTTCAGGTAGACATTGGCACGACCGGCGGCCCCGTAGGCGGCAATGGGACGGCCTTCCTGGAGGAGGCGCTCGAGCCTCTGTGCCGCAGGGGTCTCGGCGCGGTGATCGTAGGCCCGCTGGATTTCGTGCAGACCCGATTCCGGCTCCGGAGCTTGCCCGGGGGTCCCGGTCGCGTGGGGATCACGGCGGAATCGCACCCGCAGCAAGCCACCGTGCAGCGGGGTTCGGAGGGTGGCCTCGTGGGTGAAACCCAGCCGGCAGACGCAGCGGATTAACGCCGACTCGCTCCATTCCACCTTGTGCTCGTGGTAGATAGTGTCCCATTGGCCGCCGCTCAAGGTTGCGGCCAGGTCGTGTACTTCGACCCAGAAATGACCGCCGGGCCTGAGTGCCAGTGCGGCCCCGGCGAACACCTCCCGGAGATCGGTGATGTGTGCTAGGCAGTTGGATCCGGAAAGCACATCGACCGTGCCTTCGAGGCCGTGCTCTCGCACCACCTGGGGGGTGAATGGTTGATTGACCAATCGCCACGAGGCGGCGGCCCCGGCGCGCCGAGACACGTCGCTCGGATCCACGCCGATGCGCCGCCAACCCGGGGGCAGTTGGTTGAGCAGCACCCCGTCATTGCAGCCGATCTCCAGGTAGGTCAGCGTCGAATCCCGGCTGTAGAACGCGGCGAGGGTGTCCGAGAATCCGATGAAGTGCCGGACCAGTCCCGGCACGGTCGAGGAGGCGTAATTGTATTCCTCGTAGAGTTGGGCGCCGGAGATGTCCTCGGCCACCTGCACCGCCCCGCAGCTCGAGCAGCGCACCCAGGTCAGCGGGAAGAGGGGGGCCGCCTTGGCCGATTCTACCGACCGGCAGAACATTCCAGCCAGAGGCATCGGCTCCATGTGCAGAACGGGGACCAGTCCTGAGGAGGGGCTGTGGCAACCGCGGCATTGTCGGATGATGGGAGAGGACATTCGTCGATCGGGAGAGTGGGTGTCGGACGCTTCGGCAGTGCAGGTCGATTCAGGCAGTCTTGGGCCTTCTCAGGTGTATTCTTCAACGACTCCGGCCGCATCGAGCAACGGGGTGATCTCTTCGAAGCTGCCCAGCCTGCGGGTGTTCTCCGAACTGTACTCCGAACCCAATGCCTGAGGGGTCAGTTCTTTGGGGAGTCGGTACTCCGGGTGGATGTTGAAGTAGGTTTCACTCTCGCTGACCCGTTGCAGCTCATACTCGTTGACCAGGATTTCGTGGATCTTCTCGCCCGCCCGAATGCCCACCTCCTGGATAGGATGCTGCGTTCCTTGGGGGCTGTACTTTCTGCGCATCGCTTCGGCCAGAGTTTGAACCGTGCAGGCAGGCGCCTTCCGGACGAAGATTTCCCCGCCTTGCGCCATGGTCATGGCATGGAAAACGAGGTCCACAGATTGGTCCAAGGTCATGAGGAATCGTGTCATGTGGGGCACGGTGAGCGTCAGCGGGGTGTTTTCTTGGATCTGTCGAAGAAACAAGGGAATTACCGATCCTCTGCTGCCCATGACGTTCCCGTAGCGCACACAGCAGAAAGTGGTCGAGCCGCCGAACTGGTTTTGGCTGCAGACCAATTTTTCCATCATGGCCTTGCTGGTACCCATGGCGTTGACAGGTTTGACAGCCTTGTCGGTGCTGAGGGCCACGACAGTCTTTACCCCAGCAGCGCGGGCGGTGGTGCAAATGTTCTGGGTACCCAGGATGTTGGTCTTGATCGCTTCAAGGGGGTAACTCTCGCACGAAGGCACCTGTTTGAGGGCTGCGGCGTGGAACACGAATTGAACGCCACTCATGGCCTCGTCCAGCCGGCCCGCGTCACGGACATCGCCGATGATGTAGCGGAATTGAGGCCAACGCCGTTGCATCTCCCATTGCTTCTTCTCGTCGCGGCTGAAGATGCGGATCTGCGCCGGGTTCAGGTCGAGAAGATGGCGCGCGACGCGGTTGCCGAAGGAGCCGGTGCCCCCGGTGATCAGGATGGTCGCGCCGGAAAGAGATCGCATGAGCGCTTTCTACCGAACTGCCGTTTCCAAGGGCAGAGATTTGTTCTCGCACAACATCGGTTCAACGATCCCGACGACAATCTCGACGTTGTGACGGTTTCCATCCAAGGTGAGCGGCAATGATGACCCAGTGGATTGCTGATTACCTGGAGGCCCAGAAGCGGGCCGTCGATTCCGTGAAGCCCGCCGAGATCGCCGCCCTGGTGGAAACGCTGCGACTGGCCTGGTCGCGCGACCAGCAGATCTTCGCCATCGGCAACGGCGGCAGTGCGTCCAATGCCAGCCATTTCGCTGTGGACCTGGGCAAGGGATCCAGCGACAAGCTGCCGCGCCGATTCCGGGTGCTTTCGCTCACCGACAACGTCGCCTGGATGACGGCCCTCGGGAACGACTACTCCTACGAGGAGATCTTCTCACGGCAGTTGGCCAACTACGCTCGGAAAGGGGACGTGCTCATCGCGGCCAGCGTCAGCGGCAATTCACCCAACTTGGTGAAGGCCTACGAGTGGGCCCGGGCGCACGGGGTTCAGACCATCGCACTGGTGGGTGCCAAACGGGGCCGTCTGGCCGAGCTGGCCGATCAGGTGGTGGTCATCGACGACACCCACTATGGCCGGGTCGAAGACGTCCAGATGCACATCTTGCACATCTTGTGCTACGCGTTCATGGAGAAGCCGGAGCTAATCCAGGGCTGAGGGGGCAGTTCGATTGCCAAATCAGCCCGCCAGAGGCTCGGTTCCGGACAAAGTTTTCGCAGGTTCTACAGAGTTTTCATTGATGAAACGGATGACGAAACGGATGACGGGCGGGCTGCTCGGTGGCTGGATGTTGCTGCTCATTGCGACGCAGGTGGCCCTTCAGGCGGGCACGCTCGTGCAGTTTCGCACGGCCTTGGGCGATGTGGTGGTCGAGTTGTTCGACCAGGAAAAACCGCTGACCACTGCCAACTTCCTCAAGTACATCCGGTCCGGGCGCTACACCAACATGATCGCTCACCGGATCGTGCCCAACTTCGTGGTCCAAGGCGGTGGGTTCCGGGTGGCTCATCGGGGAACGGTGAGCAATTCGGTGGAATCGGTTTCGGAGTTCGCCAACGTCTCCAACGAATTCGAGATCGGTCCGCGCTACCGGAACCTCTACGGAACCCTGTCGATGGCCAAGAAGGGGGCCAGCACCAATGCGCTGGCGACCGTGCGGCAGACTAACGCGGCGGTTGCCTTCACCCGGTTCGCCGGCCTCAAGACCAACGTCATCGTCTATACCAACGCCTTCCCCGAAATTTCCACCTTCGAGGTCTACACCGAGCGGATCGTGGCCACCAATGGCTCGGGCGCGACCCAGATCTGGATCGTTTCCAAAGACGGGGTGGTTTACTCGGGTGGCCCCCACTCGGCGTCCAGCCAATGGTTTCTGAGCTTTGGAGACAACTCGGGCAATCTGGATAACCAGAATGGCGGATTCACGGTGTTCGGTCGGGTGGTGAGCGATACCAATGTGTTCAACCGCCTCAATACCTTCCAGCCCGTCCGGCGCGCGACCAACGTGGTTTATCCGGCCGGTGGCGCTTTCAATGAACTTCCGTTGCTGAACTACTTTGAACCTCTGAGCCTAGCCCAGCTCTACGCGGGACTGCTCTATGTGGACATCACCGAGCTGCCTCCGTTGGCTCTGCCCATCCCGGATCCTCGGTTGCCGGGTGTCCAGCTGTCGGGAGCCCTTCCTATGGCGCACACGGTGGAGGTGTCCTCGGCTCTCCAGGGGCCTTGGCTCACCCTGACCAACTTGGCCGGACGCGCGTCGTCGGCTCCGGTGCCCGATCCCGATGGCACGGGTCCGCTGCGGCTTTATCGCCTCAAGGTGCCGTTTTCATTGCCCCGCCCGCAGTGAGTTCAAGGGCTGGATCGACGAATCGAATGGGTCGAAGACCAAATTGCCGGGAGGGCAGCGGATTCAATTCATCATCATTCAGCGACCCGAAGAGCCCGGCAGGAAGGTGAAGGCCACCGCCGCGAGGATGCATCCGAAGGCGGCCAAGTGGTTCCACTGCGGTTTGGTTCCGAAATAGAACAGCGCAAACCCACTGAAGACCACCAGGGTGATCACCTCCTGAAGGATTTTGAGTTGGTAGGGCGAATAGAACGCGCTGCCCCAGCGATTGGCCGGAACCATGATGACATACTCGAAGAAGGCGATGCCCCAGCTGATCAGGATCACGCGCTTTAGCGAGGTGTCTTGATACTTGAGATGCCCGTACCAAGCCACGGTCATGAACACGTTGCTCACCACGAGCATCACGATGGGGGCCCACCCGGTGGAAATCAGACTCACAGGCCCGATGGAAGCAGGGCCGCTCCTGCGAGGCTAGATCGGTGGTGGCGGCGCGAGGCCTCGTTCCGGTTGAGCGCCGGGGCCGGATTGGAAACTGCTCCTGAAATTCTATTCGTTTCAGTAATTGGGTTGATCATAGTGGGTGCGTTTCTCGGATCATTCACCGCAATCCCCCCTGAAGCATGGTTTCCTCGATCGTTGAGCTGTGGAGCGGCCTCCCAGCCGCCCAGCAGGTGTTCTTTGGCATCGGCCTGATCGCCGGTGTGGTGTCGTTGATTCTCGGAGTCATGGCCGCCGTGGGGCTGGAGCATCATGATGTCGTTGATCTTCCCGAATCCATCGGCTGGGACTCGGGTGGCGGAGGAATCTTTTCGGTCAAGCCCCTGACCGGCTTTCTGTTGGGATTCGGTTGGGCGGGCGGCATCGCCTTGGGCAGCGGGTTGGGAATCCTGGCCGCCATCGCCATCGCCGTGGGTTCCGGGCTGCTAGTCATGGGACTGGTGGTGGCGTTGCTCCGGCTCATCTTGGGCATGCGCAGCGATGGCACCGCCCGTATTTCCGACACGCTGCATGAATCGGGGACCGTCTATGTTTCGTTGCTGCCCTCCCGCCAGCCGGGAGGCCAGGTGACCGTCCATTTCCGCGGTCGCCAAGAGACCTTTCAGGCCCTCAATACCTCCAACCGGCCCATCCCCAGCGGGGAACGGGTCCGGGTTGTCGAGGTCCTCGACAGCCAGACCGTGCTCGTCGAGCCCCTTTGAACGAACGACTTCGCTCAACCCCAACCACTCCCACACAAAACCCAAACTCCCACTCCACTCCATGGATATTGTCGCCGTCCTTGCCCTCCTGCTGCTGCTGGTCTTTTTGCTGGTTGTAGTCATCACCCTGGTGTCGCGCTACCGCATGTGCCCGCCCGATCGGGTGCTGGTGGTGTACGGAAAACTGGCCAATGGCCTCTCTTCGCGCTGCTACCACGGCGGGTCGACCTTCGTGATCCCTTTCTTCCAGAGTTACTCCTACCTCGAACTCACGCCGATCAACATCGACATTGAGCTCAAGGGGGCCCTTTCCAGTCAGAACATCCGCATCGACGCGCCGGCCTCATTCACCATCGGCGTCTCGACCGACCCGGAGGTCATGCAGAACGCAGCCACACGCCTGCTGGGTCGTTCGCTCGATGAGGTTCAGCAGTTGGCCTCCGAAATCATCATGGGCCAAATGCGTGTGGTCTTCGCTTCGATGAGCATCGAGGAGATCAACAACGACCGCGAAAAGCTCATCGCCCTCATCACCAAGGGCGTCGAGGTGGAGCTGCACAAGGTGGGTTTGCGCATGATCAACGGCAACATCCGCGACATCCGTGACCACTCCGGGTACATCGACGCGCTGGGCAAGGAGGCCGCCGCCAAGGCCATCAATGATGCTCAGATCAAGGTGGCCCAAGAGAACCAGCGGGGTTCCATCGGTCGTGCGGAAGCCGAGCGCGAGCAGGCCATCCGAGTGGCCAATGCGCAGGCTGAGGCCAAGCGCGGCCAAAACACCGCCCAGGCAATGATCGCCAAGTCGGACGCCGATCTGGCCGCCGAGCAGGCGGAGGCGGGCCGCCGGACCGAGGCCGCCCAACGGGTTGCCGAGGCCCGCGCATTGGAAGAATCCTACCACGCCCAGCAGCAGGCCGAACTGGCCCGCGCCGCACGGGAAAAGGCAGCCGCCCAAGCCGATCAGATCGTGAAGGCTGAGATCGAGCGCGAGCGTGTCCGAATCGACGCCGAGGCCAAGGCCGCTCAGACCGAGATTCTCCAGCGGGGCCAGTCCACCGCATACATCGTTCAAAAGCAGGCCGAGGCCGATGGTATCAAGCGTTTGGCCGAGGGTGAGGCCGACGGTATCCGAGCGCGCCTCACCGCTGAGGCAACGGGTGTTCAGGCCAAACTGACGGCCGAGGCCGAGGGCACCCGGGCCTTGCTCGACGCCAAAGCCCAGGGCTTCGAGAAGATCCTCCGCGTGGCCGACGGCACCCACGGCGCCACCCAGTTGCTCATCGCCGAAAACATCGTCCGCATCGCTGAGATCCAGGCGGGCGCGATCAAGGGATTGCAGTTCGAGAAGGTCGTGGTCATGGGCGGCGGTTCCGGTGGCAGCGGCCCAGGGCAATTCGTTCAAGACCTCTACAAAGGAGTGCTGCCCATTCACGAACTGGCCAAGAGCGTCGGGTTGAGCCTGCCTGCTTTCCTTGGAACCCACGGGGCCGAAGCTCCTTCTCAGGCTGCGACAGCGACGGCCCCGGCGACTTCCGCTGCGGCTCCCGCGATCGCTCCCGCGGCGGCCAAACCTGCGGGCGAGAATCCGCCCAAGTCGGTTGTCTAACGGCCAGTGGCTCCGAACGGAAGCCAACATGAGCAAACAACCCGGACCGTGCGGCGCCGCGCGGTCCGGGTTGTGTTTTGTGTCCCTTGCGGGACTGGAGCCGATCTGGGAATCGGCCCGTTGATCGGTTCGGTCGGTTGGGCTCAGGCCAACGGAATCACCGCCTCGA
>CANHYD010000077.1 GCA_947464705.1 Verrucomicrobiota bacterium
CAAACTCCGGCCAACTGACCGGGAACATCTCTGCAGACGCGTTGAGCTTCATGGTGCAGGACCCCAGGGGGATCATGCTGTGGCAGAGCGATAGGTCCTTGGATTCCAGACGACGCAGATACCGAAGCATCTCGGTCTCGCTGCGGTGTTTCTGAAAGACCGAATGGGTCAGGAAGGTGCTGGAACGTTGCGGCAGCACCGGAGCGCACGCCGACAAGTCTTCCAGGGCGAAAGGCAACGACTGCCCCCCATGAAAGGCTTTGAGAATTTGCAGCACCTCCTCCAGGCCGGTGGTTTCATCCAATGCGATACCAATACGCTGCGCATCCAGGCGACGAAGGTTGATATGGAGCGCCTCGGCGGCCTTGTGCACGGACGCCGCATCGGGCACTAGCACTGTCAGCGTGTCGAAGAACGTGTCTGCGGCCAGTCGGCCCCCCAACCGCTGGAGCCCCGCCGCCAGGAGTCCTGTCAGTCCATGAACCCGTCGGGCGATGGCCGTCAGGCCCTCGGGCCCATGGTAGGCTGCGTAGGCCATGGCCATGTTGGCCAGGAGCGCCTGGGCCGTGCAAATGTTCGAGGTCGCCTTCTCGCGTCGGATGTGTTGCTCGCGGGTCCCCAGTGACAACCGCAAGGCGGGGCGTCCGCGGGAGTCCTTAGAGACGCCCACCAAGCGACCCGGCATGGATCGCTTAAATGCATCCCGAGTCGCAAAATAGGCCGCATGCGGACCACCAAAACCCAGCGGCACACCAAAGCGCTGGGCACTACCGACGGCAACATCGGCACCCCATTCGCCCGGAGTTTTCAACAGCGTCAACGCCAGCAAATCCGCGGCGAAGACCACCAAAGCACCGGCTTCATGGGCTGCTTTCACCAATCGGGAATAATCCCCCACCTCGCCCGAGCTCCCCGGATATTGGATCAAGACACCGAAAACCTCGGGCCCGAGCGACGCTTGCCTCCAATCGCCCACCACGACCTGCAGCCCCAACGCCTCGGCCCGTGTGCGCACCAAATCGATGTTTTGCGGGTGGCAGTCCGAAGCGATCCAGAACGTGTTGCGATCAGCATCCGCCTCTTTGACTCGACGGCACAGGGTCATCGCCTCGGCGCAAGCCGTAGCCTCGTCCAGAAGGGACGCGTTGGAAATGTCCAACCCCGTCAGATCGCACACCATGGTCTGGAAGTTCAGTAATCCCTCCAAACGGCCCTGGGAGATCTCCGCTTGATAGGGGGTGTACTGCGTGTACCAACCCGGATTCTCCAGAATGTTTCGCTGAATCACCGGCGGCGTGATCGTGTCGTGGTAGCCCAGACCGATGTAGGATTTGTAGACTTGGTTCTTGGCAGCGATGGAACGCAATCGACCCAGAGCGGCGGTTTCCCCCAAGGGCTGCGGAAGGCTCATTGGGTCATTCCGGCGAATCAGTGCGGGGACTGCGGCCGCCACCAAAGCATCCAACGAAGAATGGCCGCAGGCCTGAGCCATGGCGTCCCACTCCTCAGGGCGAGGGCCGATATGGCGGTGGGCGAATGAATCGGGATGCTGAGACAGAGACGCAAGGCTCATGGATTGGAGAACCCCGCACGAGCGGGGAGCGCAAAGCTACGTCTGCCCCCCATCCAGGCAAGCGAGACCTTGGCCCCCCTTCTAAAAAACAGAGAGCCTGTCCCTAGGCTCTATTTCGACCGTCTTGGAATCCGGTTGATCACATCGAAGCCCCACTGTCGTTCCCGGTCACCAGAGCCTGTCCCTTGAGTCGCCCTAGCCTGTCCCTGGATCGATGGAATCCCATCCAAACTGACCGATCGGTCCGCATCCTCGGAGATTGTCCTTTGGTGGAACCGAATCGAATGCTAAGAGCCTGTCCCTAAGCCGGTGGCTGCCGCTCAGCCGTTCCGGTCCAAAACGCTGTGTCGAAACATTCCTATCGCAACGGATCACCAGCCAAGTTGGTTCGCCCCTTGGTCCGCGAGCTGCATGCCTATGTGCCGGGTGAGCAACCCAAGGTGAAAGGGTTGATCAAACTCAATACCAACGAGAACCCCTATCCGCCGGCACCGAAGGTTTTATCGGCAATGCGGGCGGCGATTGATGGCCGAATGAGGTTGTACCCCAACCCCTCGGCTCAATTGCTGCGGGAACAATTGGCCACCCTGCACCGGTGCTCTCCTGATCAGATCATCATCGGAAATGGCTCGGACGAATTACTGGCGCTGGGGGTCCGAGCCTTCGTGGAGCCTGCGACCAACAGAGATTCCACCGCGAGCGAGTCTTCCAAAAGCCGAGTCCAATACTTTTGGCCCAGCTACTCGCTCTACCCCGTTCTGGCCGAAACGCACGGAGCCACCCCGTATCCCGTGCCGCTGCAGGGGGATTTTACAATCCCCTCGGTTCCCCAGCTGCGTCGCGGCAAGCGTTGGGACTTCCAGGCGGCACTGACCTTCGTCACCACCCCGAATGCACCGAGTGGTCGCGGATACTCCACCCAAGAGCTGGACGCCCTGTGCAGCGCCATGAAAGGGGTGGTGGTCCTGGACGAGGCTTACGTGGACTTCGCAGATGAGAACGCCTTGGAGCTGTGCCTCAAGCATCCCCATGTGATCATTTCTCGAACCTTCTCCAAGGCCTATTCGTTGTGCTTCCAACGGATCGGCTACTGGGTCGGCCATCCCGAATTGATCGCTGCACTGCACCGGATTCGAGACAGCTACAACGTTAATGGATTGGGGCAAATCGCGGCATCCGCCACCCTCCTAGCCCTTCCCTACTACCAGCGCAACTTCCGACGGGTCATTAAATCCCGGAGTCGGATGGCCCAAGCATTGACCGACCTGGGTTGGCAGGTTCTACCCTCCCAGACCAACTTCATCTTGGCCCGACCGCCGGGTCCACCGGCGCGTCAGTGGCTGGACGACCTGCGCCAGAAAAAAATCCTGGTTCGGTGGTTCGCAGCAGCCGATCTGGAATCTTATCTGCGGATTACGATTGGGTCCGAATCGGAAATGGACACCCTCTTGAAGACCATCCGCAGCTTGTCGGCATCAAAAACCACTCGCTGAGTCCCGCCGCTCCACGACACACTACACCGGCTGATGAATCTTCCCAACCAATTGACCGTCTCCCGTTTCGCGCTGACGGGCTTGTTTTGGGTGGCGGCATTCGCTCCGTTTCCTGGAAATCGCTCGTGGGCACTGGTCCTCTTCAGCTTGGCGAGTCTCACCGACTTCCTCGATGGAAAGATCGCCCGGGAGCGCAAACTGATTACTGCCTTTGGAACGCTGATGGACCCCTTGGCGGACAAGATTCTCACCTGTTCCGCCTTCATCGCCTTCATCGAACTGAGACAAATCGAAGCATGGATGGTGGCGGTGATTGTCGGCCGAGAACTCGCCATCACCGGACTCCGCCTGCTGGCGGCCTCCAAGAGCGTCGTTTTGGCTGCCGAGCGACTGGGCAAGCACAAGACGGTGTCCCAAATCACCACCATCCTGGCCACCCTCTTGGCCATGAGCTACCCGCAATGGGGATCAGTCGGCGAAGCCATTTTCGCTTGGCCAGTGCTGGGCAGGCCTTGGATCATCGCCTTTGCACAAGCTACTCAATGGATCGCTGTGGCCCTGACCCTTTATAGCGGTGCCACCTACCTTTGGCGGAACCGCGAACTGTATCTTCAGGACATGTAAAGCCGGCAGCAGGTTCCGGCGTATTCCAGGCAGAACCAGAGCCGGACCTGTGAATGGAATCCGCGTGCCGTCCCGCAGGCTCGTCTCAACCGCCCGCAAAGGCAGGTATCAAACGCACCGAATCCCCGGAATGGACCGGCGTCTGAAGCTCCCGAAGAAACCGAATGTCCTCGTCGTTGACGAGAACCAGAACCGAGCCACGGACCCTGCCATCAGGCTGACACAGCCGATCATAAATGCCATTGAAGCGCTCCTGCAATTGGCGGAGCACCTCCCCCAGGGTTCCGGGGCCGACTTCGACGGCCTCTTCCCCGCCACACAGTCGACGAAGTTGAGGCGGGATTAGAACTTCGACCATGGATTTGGAGGATGAAAGACTCCCAATGCCGACCCGATCAGCGGGAACCCGCCACCTCGGTCTGATCGGAGGCCAACAGCGTCTCGAATTCCCGGAGGCTAGGCTTGATCACCCGCGATTCACCACAGTGGCCGAGCATTGCTTCCAGCGTTTTAAGTCCGTTACCGGTGATACACAGCACCGCACTGGAGTCGGCCGGGATTTTGCCTTGAGCGATGAGTTTCTTGGCCACACCCACGGTCACGCCGCCGGCCGTCTCGGCAAAGATCCCCTCCGTTTCAGCGAGCAGTCGGATGCCCTCGCGGATTTCGTCGTCCGAGACGTCCTCCCCGTGGCCGCCGGTCTCCTTCATGACCTTGAGTGCGTAGAAGCCGTCGGCCGGAGTCCCGATCGCCAACGACTTGGCAATGGTGTTGGGCTTCACTGGCTTGAAGAAATCCAACCCCGCTTTCTGCGCGGTCGTGATGGGAGAGCAACCGGTCGCTTGGGCTCCGTGGATTTTCCACCCATGGCTCTGCACCAATCCGAGCTTGGAAAACTCCTGATAGCTCTTGTGGATCTTCGTCAGCAACGAACCGGAGGCCATGCAAACCACCGTGTGCTCGGGAATCTTCCACCCCATCTGTTCCTGGATCTCAAAGCCCATGCTCTTGGATCCCTCCGCGTAATAGGGCCGCATATTGACGTTCACAAAGGCCCATCCGTACTTGCCGGCGATCTCCGCACACAACCGGTTCACCTCGTCATAATGTCCGCGAATGGCGACGACATTGGCCCCGTAGACCAGAGAATTGACGACCTTTCCCTGCTCCAGGTCCGAGGGAATGAAGACATAGCAGTGAAGCCCCGCGGCCGCGGCATTGGCCGCCACCGAATTGGCCAGGTTGCCCGTGGACGCGCAGGCGACGGTCTTGAATCCGAGTTCCACCGAGCGACTCAGTGCAACGCTCACCACTCGGTCCTTGAAGGACAGTGTCGGATAGTTGACTGCGTCGTTCTTGATCCACAATTCGCGAATCCCCAGTCGGGCAGCCAGACGATCTGCCTTGATCAATGGGGTGTACCCCACCTTGGCTCCAACCGTCGGTTCACCGGCAATCGGGAGGAGTTCCCGGTAGCGCCACATGTTCTGGGGACGCGAACAAATCTTCTCTCGGGTGAGACTCTGGCGGATGCGCTCGTAGTCATAAGCCACCTCCAGCGGCCCAAAATCGAACTCGCAAACATGTGTGGCCCCCAGGGGGTATTCTCGACCGCACTCCCGGCACTTCAGTGCCTTCATGAATCCGTTGCTCTGGCTCATAAGAAAAAATCACCACCGCGGCGATCTGTCAGCGCACATCTGAAAAACCGTCGCGGTGGGGGAACAAAAAATCCCCTTCCGCAAAGCGAGAAGGGGTCTCCAACGGAGCCGACGCTTCTCATCTTCGCCGGAACTTTTTTAGTTCCGACCGGATTTGGCACCTGGCCGTCGAGCACGTCAGCTCCACCGGTTGCCGTGGCTTCGTCGGGCCGTTCCCTCTGCCACTCTGGATGAGCGCCGCAGTTGCCTGCAGCAGCGGTAGTTAATCCGCGGCAGGACCCAATCTGTCAAAAGTTTTCTATCTTGAACCTGCATTTGAATCGGATCCGCCGGATCCAATTCATCGGAACCCGAACCTCTGCGGACGCCAAGTTGGAGCTCCAAGTCTTGAAAGCTTGGGCGATGCAACCGTTACGGAAATTTCGATCCAAACAAGAGCCTGTCCCCAATCCGGTTACGGATTCCCCAGACTCACGGACATCCGCCAACCAAAGAGGAGAACGCCTTGAATCCGAGCGCCATGAACCCGCCAACCCCAGTGGCGCTGAATAGTAGCCTGTCCCTCATTGCCTATCCCCGATCGACCTTTGACTTCTCTTTCGTGGACTCCGCGCTAGTTTGAACCCGCCATGAATTCCGTTAGCACCGTCGTTCTTTCCCGTGATTGCGATGCGGTCCAAATCCCTGCAGGCAATGTCGTCACCCTTCCGGCCGGAACCGAGGTGGACATCACCCAGACCCTCGGTGGGTCCTACACCGTCCACGCCATGGGCGGCCTGTTTCGCATCGGGCCCAAAGATGCAGACGCTTTGGGAATCACCCCCTCCGCCGCGGCATCGACCGCACCTGCCACCGGTGACACGGACGAAAAATCGGTCTGGGAAGCCCTCCGCAGCTGTTACGACCCCGAAATTCCGGTCAACATCGTCGATCTGGGACTGGTCTACGACATGGGGATCGAGCTTCTTCCCAGCGGCACCAAAAAGGTCTTCGTGAAGATGACCCTGACCGCTCCTGGGTGTGGCATGGGAGCCACCATCGCCGGAGATGCCCAACAGAAGATCCTCACCCTGCCGGGTGTTGAAGACGCATCGGTTGAGATCGTCTGGGACCCGCCCTGGCACCAAAGCATGATCACCGCCGAAGGACGCCGCTTGCTGGGACTGGAGTGACTCTGAGCTCACGCTTCACGATTCCCCTGCCCTCCCGAAAGCCACGCCCCCAATCCGCGACTGATCGCCTGACAATGAAGAAGACCGTCCCATTTCACGATATCCCCTCCGTCCTGAGCGATATCCGCCTAGGGAAAATGGTGGTCGTCGTGGATGACGAGGATCGAGAAAACGAAGGCGATCTGGTTATGGCTGCCGAAAAGGTGACCCCGGATGCGATCAACTTCATGGCCAAACACGGACGAGGGCTGATTTGCGTTCCGACGGTGGGCGAGCGGCTCAAACAACTGGGCATCGAACAGATGGTTGTGCAGAACCGCGACGTTTATAAGACCGACTTCCAGGTCAGTGTCGATGCTGCCAAAGGAATCAGCACCGGCATCAGCGCCGCTGACCGAGCCCGGACCATCCAAGTCATGGTGGACCCAACGGCCACGCCCGCGGATCTCGTTCAACCGGGGCACGTCTTCCCCTTGCGATCTAAGGCCGGAGGGGTCCTGCGCCGAGCCGGACATACCGAAGCGGCCGTTGATCTGGCCACTCTGTCAGGCCTGCGCCCTGCCGGGGTAATTTGTGAAATCATGAATGATGACGGGTCGATGGCCCGCCTGCCTGAGTTGCTGCGTTTCGCCAAGAAACACAAACTCAAGATCTGCACCATCGAGTCGCTGATCCAATTCCGACGGAATTCCGAAAAACTGATCGACCGGGTCGAATCGATCCGAATGCCTACCGACTATGGTGATTTCACACTGCACCTATACTCGTCCAAGGTGGATGGGGCAGAGCACTTGGCTCTGGTGAAAGGCGAGGTGTCCGGCAAAAAAGGGGTTATGGTTCGGGTGCACAGCGAATGCCTGACCGGAGACGTTTTCGGCTCCCGCCGATGCGACTGCGGACCCCAGTTGCATGCGGCCATGGCGCGAATCGAGAAGGAAGGTCGAGGCGTCATTCTCTACATGAGGCAAGAGGGGCGGGGTATCGGGCTGGGTGCCAAGATCAAAGCCTACAAGTTGCAAGAGCAGGGTTTGGACACTGTAGAAGCCAATCTGCAACTGGGTTTTCCGATGGACTTGAGAGACTACGGATTTGGGGCTCAGATGCTGTCAGATCTGGGGGTGAAGAAGATTCGTCTGCTAACCAACAACCCCAAGAAGGTGGTGGGCCTGCAGGGGCATGGGTTGGAGATCATCGAGCAACTCCCCATTCGGGTGACGCCTAATCCCGACAACGAGCGCTACCTCAAAACCAAACGAGACCGCATGGGCCACCTGCTCTAATCGATTTACATCTGATCAGGTGGCAAGTTCTTGACGCATCACTCCTGAAGAGCGATCTCGATCGTTGTCGAATTCCCGAGGCCCACTGATGATCTGTGCGCCCAAAAATCCTGCCCCAAAGTTCAGGGACAGTGTTTTGTTGGAAACACATCGCATCAGTGGTCTTCCGCCAAACCCGGGAATCCCGCTTCCAAACTCAAAAGCATCGGTTCGTCAAATCGGGCCTTATCCAGACTCAGACATCACACAAACGGACCGCTTGCCTCAGTGATCCCAGCGCATCAGGACGAGCCGGTATGAATTCCTGGGCGACAAACCCCTTGTAGCCAGTATCGACTATGGCTCTGAGGATCGCGGGATAATTCAGTTCCTGCGTCTCATCGATCTCATGCCGGCCCGGAACACCACCCGTGTGATAATGGGCAAAATAGGCGTTTTGTTTGCGGATTGTGGCAATAACATCCCCCTCCATGATCTGCATGTGGTAGATATCGTAGAGAAGCTTGAACGACTCGGAACCGATCTCCTTACAAAGTGCCACACCCCAGGCCGACTTGTCGCACATGTAGTCCGTATGATCGACCCTAGAGTTCAGAAGTTCCATCACCAGCGTCACCCGATTACGCTCACAAACCCCCATTAACCGCTTCAACCCAGTAGCACAATTCTTGAGTCCAATCGCATCGTCCATTCCAGCCCGATTGCCTGAGAAGCAAATCACATTCTGTAGACCGGCTTTGGCGGCCAGCGGGATCCATTCCTCATAGGCAGCTACCAAGGTGTCGTGATGCTCCAACCGATTAAAACCCTTGGTAATACCCCCAACACCGTTCTTCACCGGGTTGCTAGTGATTGCACAAGTCAATCCATGCTTCTTGACCACCTCCCATTCACCCGGGCCGAGTAACTCGATGGACTGGAGTCCCATGGCCTTGCCGGCAATGGCCAACTCGTCGAGAGAAACCTTGGGGTAGCACCATTTGCAGACGGAGTGACGAATGCGCCCCTGGAGACCACTGACCGCGTCAGCGGCCCCGAGGCGCTGGGAGAGGGAGGCAGCCGCCAGCGAGGCGGCGGTGGTCATGGCAGATCGACGTGTGAGTCTCATATGTGTTCCCATAAACGAACAGCCTGTCCCTCCCGTCAAAACAAAACCATTCGAGGGACAGGCTCTTTTTTCTGAAAGAACCCGGCTTGAGCCAACGAATCATGAAGCAGACGCTTCATGAGAACACGACGCCTCAAGGCCCATCCCGATGCCTCCAGCGGTTTCTACCACTGCATG
>CANHYD010000078.1 GCA_947464705.1 Verrucomicrobiota bacterium
CGTCGATTCGCCGTGGGCTTCTCTTGGGGGGTATTCATGTGCGGGAGTCCACACGGGGCTTCCCAAGGGACGTCATTCGAAATCCATCGGCACCGTCGGCTTCGAGGGATCTTCCGGGGGCTTGGGGTCCGGCGGATTGCTGCCGCGCAGCGTGTAGATGTAGCTGGCCACGGCCTGGATCTCGGCCGGCTTGAGCACGCCACGCCAACTGAGCATTCCCTTCTCGGCCACGCCATGGATGATCACCTGGACCGTGTCCACGTAATTGGACCCATGGCTCCAGACCGGGTCGCACAGGTTGGGCCCTACCAGGCCACCACCATCGGCCCGATGGCACGGGGCGCAGAGGTTGACGAAAGACTGCTTGCCTTGCTCCAGAGCCACGGCATCGGACAGCGGCTTCAACGTGGCCACATCCGACTCGAACCGCGCCAGCGCCGCATTTTTGAGGGCGTCACCCTGGGTCGCCTCGGCCTGGTATTCGGCTGCCTGCAGCGGCCCCACCCGCAGCACGTGGTAATAAACGAGGTACCCGACGGCAAAGACCGTGCAGAGAACGAACAACCAGACCCACCAGCTCGGCAAGTTGTTGTCGAGTTCACGAATGCCGTCGGCCTCGTGGTCCATCAGGAGCGGATCGTTCGGGTCCTTATTCATGAGTCTTGGATGCGGAGGGTGAGAAGGGGTGGATTTCACCGTCGTTCAGCGGGAGTTCTCCCATGTGACGGACATGGCTCGCCCGCTGGGCCAGGGTCCAGAGGACTGCGGCGGCAAACACCGCGAAGAAGAGGCAAATCGAAACAATGCCATACAGGGCGATGCCCCCGGTGTGGCTCAGGATGTTCTTGATCATGGCTGAAGGGAGACGGTCGCCGGTGCGATGGGGTTCGAGGCCTTGATGTCGGTGCCCACGCGCTGCAGATAGGCAATCAAGGCGATGATCTCGCGGTCAGGCTGGGTCTCGATCCGCGCCGTGTTGAGGCGGGTCACGATGCCCGAGGCCTGCTGTTTCAAATCCACCATCGCCTGGGTTTCATAGCCCGCCGGATAGGGAACCCCCACTGAGCGTAGTGCGGCGATGCGGGGCCCGACGGCGGCCATGTCCATCTTCTGATCCAAGAGCCATGAGTACCGCGGCATCATGGACCCGGGCGACGTACTCCGGGGATTGTCCATGTGGTTGAAATGCCACGCATCCGGGTATTTGCCGCCGACGCGATGCAAGTCCGGACCGGTACGCTTGGAACCCCAGAGGAACGGGTGATCGTACACGAACTCACCGGCCTTGGAATACTCCCCGTAGCGCTCGGTCTCAGAGCGGAACGGGCGGACCATCTGGGAATGGCATCCGACACAGCCTTCCCGGATGTAGAGGTCCCGTCCCAGGACTTCGAGTGGGGTGTAAGGACGGACTCCGGTGATGGTGGGCACGTTCTCCTTCACCAGGTACATGGGCACGATTTCGACCAGGCCACCCACCAGCACTGCGACGAAGGCCAAGGCCGTCATGGTCAAGGGACGGGCCTCCAGCCATCGGTGTCCCCAGGCAAACTTGCCGGGTGTGCCCGTCTCCGCTGCGGAGTAATTTTTTGCCGGCACGACCACCTCGGATTCTTCCTCGAAGGATCCGGCCTGAGCGGTCTTCCACAAATTATAGGCCATGATGAAGGCCCCGATGATGTACAGCGTCCCGCCGATCGCCCGCAGGCGGTACATGGGGAAGAGCTGGAGTACGGTCTCCAGAAAGTTCGGGTACTGGAGGAATCCGTCGGCAGTGAACTGCTTCCACATCAAGCCCTGCGTGATGCCGCTCCAATACATTGGCACCGCGTAGAACATCATGCCCAAGAGGGCGACCCAGAAATGCCAGTTGGCCAGCTTCACCGAGTAAAGCTCGGTGCGGTACAACCGAGGGAATAACCAGTAGAGCATGGAGAAGGTGAAGAACCCGTTCCACCCGAGGGCCCCCGTATGGACATGGGCAATGGTCCAGTCGGTGTAGTGGGACAGGGCGTTGACGCTCTTGATCGCCAGCAGCGGACCTTCCAGCGTGGCCATGCCATAGGCAGTCAGGGCCACCACCATGAACTTGAGCATGGGGTCTTGGCGGACGCGATCCCAGGCGCCGCGCAAGGTCAGCAACCCATTGAGCATGCCTCCCCAGGAAGGCGCGACGAGCATCACCGAAAACACCATGCCCAAGGACTGCGCCCAGTCCGGCAGAGCGGTGTAGAGCAAGTGGTGCGGCCCCGCCCAGATGTAGATGAAGATCAGGCCCCAGAAATGGATGATGGACAGACGGTAGGAAAACACCGGCCGCTGGGCGGCCTTGGGCAAGAAGTAATACATCAAGCCCAGGTAGGGAGTGGTCAGGAAGAAGGCCACGGCGTTGTGGCCGTACCACCACTGCACCAGAGCGTCCTGGACACCGGCGTAAATGGAGTAGCTCTTGAAGAGGCCAGCCGGCACCGCCAGCGAGTTTCCGATGTGCAACAAAGCCACCGTCACCGCCGTTGCGATGTAGAACCAAATGGCGACGTAAAGGTGCTTCTCACGGCGCTTCACGATGGTGCCCATGAGGTTCACGGTGAAGGCCACCCAGACCACCGCGATGGCGATGTCGATGGGCCATTCGAGCTCCGCGTACTCCTTGCTGGAGGTCAAACCCAAGGGCAGCGTGACGGCCGCGGCGACGAGGATGGCCTGCCAACCCCAGAAGTGGAACCACCCCAGACCGTCGCTAAACATCCGCGCTTTGCAGAGCCGCTGCAGCGAATAGTAGATGCCCATGAACAACCCGTTGCCCACGAAGGCGAAGATCACGGCATTGGTGTGGAGCGGCCGCAGCCGACCAAAGGTCGTGTATTGAAGGTTGAGGTTGAGCTCCGGCAGGAACAGCTGGCAGGCGATCAACAGGCCGGCCAAGAAGCCGACCAACCCCCAGATGACGGTGGCGATGGCGAATGCGCGAACGATTCGATTGTCGTATCGGAATGTGTCCTGATTCATGGAAAGGGTTGACCGTGTCATCGGGTCTCAGACCGGAGGCACCGGAGACCTACGGATGGATGCGTCCAAAGCATTTTGAATCTCCGGTGTCGGAGTCCTCAGAGGCTCCCCCGGACTTGGCGAGACCTCCTCGGGTTTTGCGACCCGTGGAGCCCGGACCGGCGTCGCATCGTCCGTGAGAATCCTCAGTGCAGGCGTGCAAGTGTCCTCGTACTGCCCAGACCGGACGGCCCAGAAGAAGGCCGCCAAAAAACAAGCAGCGATCAGAACGCTCAGGGGGATGAGCAACATCAGCACACTCATGGTCGGGTCCTCGACGGGGCTGGAAACCAGCGGCGTCCCAGCCATTCAATGCCCAGGACCGAGAAGGCTACGACCGTGAAGGAACTCAGCGGCATCAACACCGCGCACACCACGGGCGAGAGGCGACCCGAGGCCGCGATCGAAATGCCCACGACATTGTAGAGCCCCGAGATGAGGAACCCCCGATGGACCCAGCGGACCGAGGCATCGGCGAAGCTCAGGATGCGGTCCAAGTCCGGAACCCGATGTGCGGCCAGGATGAGGTCGCTGGCGGGCGAGAATGCTCCCGCCTCCTCCACGACCGCCACCCCCACATCAGCCTGCTGCAAGGCTCCGGCGTCATTCAACCCGTCGCCGACCATGAGCACCGTCCGGCCTCCGTCCATCTGACGCTGGCGGACAAACTCCAGCTTCTGTGAGGGGCTCTGATGGAAACGCAGGGATGCGGATGCCCCAAACAGTGTTCGAAAGCGCTCTGCCTCGGCGGCATTGTCCCCGCTGAGCAACGCCAACTCGACACGGGTTTGAAGGACGCCGAGCAACGACTCGATCCCCGGACGCAGCGGATGGCCCGCCACGAAGAACCCGCGAAATCGTCCCTCCAAGGCCACGGACACCCGGCTTCCGGCTGACTCCGCCACCGAGGTCTCGTGGGACCCATTGGCAAAGTTCACAGCGTGATCGCGGAGGTGGTCGCGCGAACCCACTACCACCGGGAGACCGTGCACGGTCCCAGAGATCCCCCGACCTGGGGTCTCAGTGAACTCAGAAACCGACTCGATCGCGGACAGTCCCTGAGCATCCAGGAATTCACGAACCCGACCGGACAAGGGATGATTGGACTGGGCGATGAGCGAACGGATCCTGCGTATTTCCAACGAATCGAGAGCCTCCCCTTCCCAACGGACTGTAGCCGCACCCGTCTGCGTCAGGGTTCCAGTCTTGTCCAAGACCACACAATCCACCCGCGCCAAGGTCTCCAGAACGAACGGGTTCTTGAGGTAGATCCCCAGTCGCCCCAGCACCCTCTGGGCCGTTCCCAAAGTGAACGGCGAAGCCAGCGCCAGGGCGCAAGGGCAGGCCACAATCAGCACCGAAACTAGCGCCTGAACGGCCCGGAACCCATCGCCCACGACCCACCATGCGGCCGCGGCACCGCCGGCGATCACCAAGAGCAACAGTGAAAACCGCCGACTGTAGGCCTCGGTGATACGGTCCACCGGATCGACCGAGCGGACCTTCTGGAACGCTTCCTGGTTCCACAGCGAGGTGAGATAGCCCTGGGAAACCGGCTTGAGGATCTCCACCTCGATGCGCCCGGCCGTTTGTCGCCCCCCGGCGAACAGCACCCCGCCCAGAGCGCAGGACTCCGGCTGCGATTCGCCGGTGACGAAGGCGTAATCGATCCGGGCCTCGCCCCAGAGCAGCCGGGAATCGGCCGGAACCAGCTCCCCATGGCGCAGGATCAGACGATCACCGACAGCCAGTTGAGCCACCGCCACCCTCTCCTCACCCCGCTCCCCGGAACGAGTGACTGCCAACGGGAAGAACGCTCGATAATCGCGGTCGAACACCAATCGAGCATGGGTCTTCTGCTGGAAGAGACGCCCGCAGAGCAGAAAGAACAGAAGCCCGGACAGAGAGTCGAAATAGCCGTCACCGCGCCGCGAGAACACCTCGAACACGCTCTGGCCCATCAAGGCAAGGATGCCCAATGCGATCGGAATCTCGATCACCGGAACCCGCTGCCGGAAGCCGGTCCAAGCCGCCTTGTAGTAGTCCCAAGCGCTGAACGTCACCACCGGCAGTGACAGGATGAAGCTGATCCAACCCGCCAGATGCCGGAACGCCGGGCCACTGACACTGTCGAGGCCCAGATACATGGCCAGACTCAGCAGCATGGTGTTGCCGAAGGCGAAGCCAGCCACCCCCAACTGCAACCACAACCGCCGCAAAACCGGCCGAGCCACCGAGCCCTCCAGGTCCGATGCGCGCAAGTCCGGCTCATAACCCAAAGACGCCAGTAGCGACGCCACCTCACTGAGCCGAAGCACCGAAGGATCGAAGGTCAACGCCACCTCCCGACGCAGGAAGTTGACTGAAGAGTCGCCGATACCCGGGCGCAGACGGAACACATGCTCCAAGAGCCACACGCATGCCACGCAATGGATGGCCGGAACCCGGAATGTCACCCGAGTCCGTCGTTCATCGGAGTAGTCCACCAACGCAGAGCGCACCTCCGGAGCATCCAAAAACGCGAACCTTCCCTCCTCCTCCGTCCCACCCCCTCGAACTCCCTGAGCCCCTCCCAGCCGGTAGAACTCATCCAAGCCACCCTCTGTGAGCAACTCGAAGACAGTCTGGCACCCGGCGCAGCAGAAACGCCGCGCACCTCGGTGTAGGGTGGAGTCGCCGCAAGGCAGCCCGCAGTGCGAACAGACTTGGATCTCGGGGGCGGAGGCAGTCCGGGCAGGGCGGGCGCTTGCGTTTTCAACCAATTCCATCGTCGGCACAGCACCCGCACTTTGGGAACCCCCTGCCTCGCCGACTGCCCGGATCTTGCCCTCCCGACGGCAGGTTTTGCTCCATCACCCCCTACCAAGCCTTGCACGAGCGGTGGTTCCACCCATCGGCCCACCCCCGACAAATAGCCCCAAGGAGCCTGTCCCTCTGAGCATTCCAAAAGCGGTTGAACGCCGTTTCTAATTCCAGCAATTGCAACGGCACTTGCCGACGGGGCACCGGCGACGCACCGTTCACCACCAGCACACCATGAAACGCGTGATCCTCTCCGTGATGTCCGCCGCCCTGGCGACGATCCTCCTCTCCACACCCGCCGTTGCGGCCGACAAGGAAGCCAAGAAGTCCGACAAGGACGGGTGGAAGCAACTCTTCGACGGCAAGGACACCTCGCAGTGGCGCGGCTACAAGGCCACCGCGTTCCCCGCCAAGGGTTGGCGGGTCGAAAACGGAACCCTGCGGCACGTGGCCGGAGAAGGCGGCGGTGACCTCATCACCGTGGACAAGTTCGGGGATTTCGAACTGCGTTTTGACTGGAAAGTCTCCCCCGGAGCCAACAGTGGCGTCATCTATCGGGTGACCGAAGACCACAACGCCTCCTACGAGACAGGCCCTGAATACCAGGTCCTCGACGACTCCAAGCACGGCGACGGAAAAAACCCCAAGACCAGCGCCGCCGCGCTCTACGCCCTCATCGCCTGCAATGCCGAGAAAGAACTCAAGCCCGTGGGCGAATGGAACAAGGCCCGCATTGTGGTCAAAGGCAACCGGGCCGAGCACTGGCTCAACAAGAAGAAGGTCGTCGAGTATCAATGGGGTGGCTCCGAGACCCAGAAACTGATCTCCGAATCCAAATTCAAGGGCATGCCCGGCTTCGCCAAGAATTCGAGCGGCCACATCTGCCTGCAGGATCACGGCGACGACGTTTGGTTCCGCAACATCAAGATCCGCGCCTTCTGAGAAGGTGCGGCCCAACCGCACCGAACGCCCATCGCCCCTTCTCCCCCCCCCGAGTGAATCCCATCTATTGGGACTACAACGCCACCACGCCGCTGGACCCCAGCGTCCGGCAGGCGATGGAACCGTACCTGGCCAACGTCTGGGGCAACCCCTCCAGTGTGCATGCCGTCGGACGCCGGGCCCGGGCGGCTCTGGACGAATTCCGCTACCGATTGGCCGGCGCATGGAAATGCAAACCCAGCGAAGTGGTCTTCACCAGCGGCGGCACCGAATCCAACAACCTAGCCGTACTGGGCACAGCCCGCCTCGGAGGGGCCCAAGGCCGGCGTCACCTGGTCGCCTCGCCCGTGGAGCATCATGCGGTGTTGCACGCGTTGAAGCATCTCGAAGCGCATGAGGGGTTCACCCTCACGCTGTTGCCGGTGGATCACCACGGCCGAGTCGCCCCTGAGGCCGTGGCCGAAGCCCTCCGCCCCGACACCGCACTGGTCTCGGTTATGGCCGCCAACAACGAAACCGGCACCCTTCAACCCGTCGCCGAAATCGGACGCTTGTGCCGCGAGCGGGGCGTGATCTTCCACACCGACGCCGTCCAAACCTTCGGAAAACTCCCCTTCGAGCGCATCGACCAATTCGAAGCCGACTTGGTGTCGGTTTGCGCCCACAAGTTCCATGGGCCCAAGGGGGCCGGAGCGCTGTTCATCCGCTCTCCCCTGCTCCCGCATCCCACCCAACACGGCGGAGCCCAAGAAAACGAACGACGAGGCGGTACCGAAAACCTGGCCTCCGTGGCCGGTCTGGTGAGCGCGTTCGAAACCCGGGTCCTGCTACCGGTTTTTCCCAGAGACCCATTGAAGGCCTGGACCGAACGATTGGCCCGGACCATGACCTCGCTTCCAGGCGTCGAACGCCACGGATGCCCGGAGGATCGTCTGCCCAATACCCTGGCTTTTTCAGTCGAAGGCACCGACAGCATTTCCCTCTTGGCCAACCTCGATCTGGAGGGCGTTTGCGCCTCCAGCGGTTCTGCGTGCACAGCCGGATCTGTCGAGCCCAGCCATGTGCTCCGGGCCATGGGCGTGCCTGAGTCGCGCGCCAAGGCTCTGGTCCGTTTCTCCCTGGGCCGCGAATCCACCGAGGAGGAAGTGGCTCAGGTCGAAGGTCTGCTCCCCGCCGTCATTGATCGTTGCCGGGGGTGACGCCGTTAGAATCTTGCACCCCAAGCGCCGATCCGGCCGCCGGCTTCGCAATCCAAGGCGACGGGTCTCCCACAAAATCCGCCAGCATGGCCGACTGCTGTGCCGCGGGAATGGGCAGGAACTTGCCGGTGGCCTCAGCATAAGCAACCCCGTCGGGCCCCAAGACCTCCCCGCGGGTCAGGAAGAGCCGCCCGCGACGATTGGCCGTGAGTTCCGCTCGAACCTTCAATGGAACACCGGGTGGCACCGACCGCAGGAACCGCACGTTCAACTCGGCCGCGAAGGCGAAGGAGCGCGTGTTGACGCCAATCACCCAGGCCATGACCTCGTCCAGCACCGTGGAAAGCAACCCGCCATGCACCACGCCGGTGAACCCACAGTGTTCGTCCCGGAACTGAACTGGGACCTCCACGCAGCGACCATCGCTCAGTAGGGTCAAGCCCAGCCCGGCGGGATTGTCGATCCCGCAGACAAAACACCCCCGGGTGACCGGCAGGCTTTCCCAAGAAATCCCCCCTTCGATGCGATCAGGAGCGTACATGGCTGAGGGTCATTCCCAGGGCCAGCAACGCGATCAGCCCAAAGTAGGCGATACCGATCGTCCAACGCTGCCGAGGCTCAATCTCGAAGAAACGCCGAGACTCATCATCCCGTGCCCGGAAGAGGGAGAACAAACGGGGCAACCCCATGACCAGCACCATGAGGAGAATCGGGCTGATCCAACCCCGCGTCATCGCCTCATAGATCAGGTAGGCGACCATCAGGGCATAGCCCGCCACCCACAGCCAGGGCGACAGCGCGGTGACGATCCGGCCCCCATCCAAGAAGCCGACCGGCGCCAGATTGAACAGATTGAGCATGAAGCCCGAGTAGGCCAAGGCCGACCAGAAGGGATCACCCGTGGCCACATGGATGAGAAAGC
>CANHYD010000079.1 GCA_947464705.1 Verrucomicrobiota bacterium
CACTGCCGCAACACCAAGAAGCTTCGGGTAGTTCCACCAGTCGCACCCCAGGAATCGCCCGCAACAACGAGCGGGGCTGCGCTGAGACCCTCTGTCCATGACAGAGGTGGCAAGATTCATGGTAAGTGACCACCTGCTGAAGAGCACCCACCGCGGACGGCGACTCGATCCCGGTAAATGCCAACCACTCATGGATGTCCTTCACCTTCGCATCCCAAAGCTTGGCCCGATGGACATAACGGGGATCTTCAGCCAGCAGGCGTGCGTAATGCTTGAGATGGGAACCACAACCCCCCGCGTTGCTAATGATCGCATCGAAGGATTCCGGCGGGAATTGCTCGATGTTTCGACGGGCCAATTCTTGGGCCAACTCCCACTCACCATTGTGCGCATGGAGCGATCCACAGCAATGCTGTTCAGGCGGGGTGATCACCTCACAACCATTGCGGGCGAGGACTTCCGCCGTATCGCGATTGACGTCACTGAAAATCAAGTCCTGGGCGCAACCGGCCAAGAGCGCCACACGGTAACGACGAACCCCCTGAGCGCGCGTCACCGGAGCGACCAGATCCTCGGTCCACCGGGCTTGCACCGGAGGGGTCATGGCTTCCAGTTCCCGGAGACGCCGGGGCAACAACCGAGTCAGGCCCAAAGCCCGAACCGCCGACTGAAGTCCCAAGCCCTGCCAAAGTTGCATCACTCGACCCAAGAGCTTGAGCCGGTTCAGGTCCATGAAGAGCCCCCGAAGACTCAATGTCCGGATCAGCGACCGACCGGGAGTAGCCAACACCCGGGAAGCCTCCGCCTCGGCCCGCGCCCGCTCGAAGAGTTCCGCATAGTCCACCCCCGCCGGACAGGCCGTCATGCAGGCCAGGCATCCGAGACAGTAGTACATCTCGTCGGCGAAAGTCTTGCTCGGTTCCAGACGCTCATCCGCGATGGCGCGCATCAGAGCGATCCGCCCCCGCGGCGAATGCCGTTCCAGCTTCGTCGCGTCGTAGGTGGGACACGTCGGTAGGCACAGCCCGCAATGCATGCATTGCTGGACCACCGAGTAATCCAGGTTTTTCAGGTGCGAGGACGACGACGGTGAGGAGGCCATGAGGACAGTGGTTGAGGACTGGGCTGTTTCAGGGCTGCGCGGCTGCGGCACGGACCGCCTCCAATTCCTCCCAACGAGAATAAAGCGAGGCCACCCCGGCCTTAGCCGTCTCCAACTCTGCCAGAAGCGCCTGCATCCGGGCTCCATTCTTGCGGACGAATTCCGGATCCAAGAACTGCGACTCCCGCTCCGTCACCTGAGCCTCAGCCGACTGGATCACCGCCTCGATGCCCTCCAACTCCCGCTGCTCCTTGAAGCTGAGTTTGCGGACCTTGCCAGCTTTTGGCGTCGAAGCCGACCCCGAGAGCTTGAATTCACGGCCACCGCTCCCAGAACCCGAAGCGGCCCGACGACGCTTCTCCAAATAGTAGTCGTAATTGCCCTCACTGAAGACCACCCGCCCCTCGCCCTCAAAGGCCAAGATGCCGGTGCACACCCGATTGAGGAAATACCGATCGTGGCTCACCACCAGCACGCACCCCGGAAAGAGCGTCAGCGCTTCCTCGAGAATCCGCATGGTCTGCAAGTCCAGATCGTTGGTGGGCTCGTCCAGCACCAAGAAATTGCCACCCCGCTTGAGCACCCGCGCCAACAACAGCCGACTGCGCTCGCCCCCGCTGAGGTGCTTCACCTGAGTGGTGATGCGATCATCGGTGAAGAGGAACCGCTTGAGATAACCTCGCAGAGAGAGTTTCTCATCACCCCACTGGACCCATTCGGTACCGTCACTGACCTCTTCCAAGACAGTCCGCTCTTCGTTCACCCGAAGTCGCCCTTGATCGACGTAGTTGAAGCGCGTCAGGGAACCGATGCGTACCTCCCCCTCGGTCGGCGGCATCTCACCCAGCAGGATGCGCAGCAAGGTCGTCTTGCCCAACCCATTGCGACCGGTCACTCCGATCCGGGTGCCCCCCGCGAAATTCAGACTGAGATCGGAGAAGAGCCGACGCCCCCCGAACTCCATGCCCACGCCCTCGATTTCCACCACCCGGTTGCCCAGGGGCGGTGGTGGTGGGATGACCAATTCCATCTCGGATTCGGAAGGCGGCGGACCCGCGCTCTCGGCGGCGGAAAACCGATCCAGGCGCGCCTGACTCTTGCTCGTCTGGGCTTTGGGACGACGACGCACCCACTCGATCTCGCGCCGCAGGAACATCTGGCGCTTGTGTTCGGTCACCTCCTCGGTGGCCAACTTCTCGGCCCGCTGAAGCAGGTATTCCGAGTAGTTGCCATCGTAGCGTTCAAACTTGCCGTTGCGCAGCTCGACGATCGTGGTGGCCACAGAATCCAGGAAATGCCGGTCATGGGTCACCACCAACAAACCACCGGAGTAGCCCGCCAAGAACTCGGTGATCCATTCCACCGATTCGGTGTCCAAATGGTTCGTGGGCTCATCAAGCATCAGGAAGTCCGGCCGGGCGATCAGGGCCCGGGCCAGGGCCACACGACGCCGCTCTCCACCCGACAACTGGCCGATCTGGCGCTCATCGGGCGGGCAGCCCAATTGGTTCAAAGCCGTGCGGACCCGAGAGTCGACCGTCCAACCCTCGAGTTGCTGGATGCGCTCCTCCAGATGGTCATGGCGACTGGAATGCCCCGGAAGATTCTCGAACTCATGGATGAGGGAGAGGACATGGCGTGCTCCATCGCGTGCGGCCTCGAGAACCGTGAGATTGGAATCCAGTTCGAAGGCCTGGGACAAATACCCCGTGACCAGATCCCGGCGCCGAGTGATCACACCATCATCGGCCTCGGTTTCATTGGCCAAGAGCCGCATGAAGGTCGATTTGCCGGCACCGTTCCGACCCACGAGTCCGATGCGGTCGCCCGCCGACAGGGCCAGTGAGGCCCGGTCCAAGAGGGTCCGGTCGTTGATGTTCAGGACCAGGTCCTGAGCGGAGATAAGCACGCCTTCGTTCACAATGAGGGCAGGAACCTACACGAGACTAGGCCGCGGAGCCATGGACGCTTTCAGCTTTCCCGCTGCCCGCCTCCGATCGGCACGGAGTGGATTCCTAGGAACGGCCTCACTCCACCGCCTCGACATTGAACAGGTCGGTGCGACGCTTGGTTCCTGCGCATGGCTCTCCGCCCCACCACCGATGATGCACCGCTTCGCTCCTGCCTCTACGAGGCTCGGGTGATGCACCGTCGTCTGGAACCCCGGGTGCACCATTTCGAGTACGGGATCTTCCTCGCCTGTCTGGACCTCGACGAATTGGACGCCCTGGATGCCCGCCTGCGTTTCTTCAGCCGCAATCGCCGGAACTGGTTAGAGTTCCGGGATTCCGACCACCTTCCCTATCCGGAGACTTCTGGACCCAAGAACCAAGAAAACAAGACCCAGAAGCCCCACATCAAACGGGCCCTCCAAGCGTGGCTTGAGCAGCAAGGAGTTCGCCTGGCGGACAACGACCGCGTCCTGCTGGTGACCCTGCCCCGGATCGCTGGCTACGTGTTCAACCCCGTGAGCTTCTACTTTTGCACCAAGCCCTCGGGCGAAGCACTCTGCGCCGTGGCCGAGGTGGGCAACACCTTTGGCGAATTGAAACCCTACCTGGTGCCCCTCCAAGCCACCTCAGACGGCCAAGACGGCCCCTCGTTCCGCTGCGTGGTGCCCAAGCATTACTACGTCTCGCCCTTCACCGCGCTGGATGTCTGTTTTGATTTCCAGCTCCGGACTCCGGGCCCCCGCCTGCGGATCGCCGTCAACGACGTGAGCGAGGGGCGCAACCTGCTGCTCACCACCCTGAACGGATCCCAACGACCGATCACCGACCGGGAGATCCTCCGCTTGAGCCTCCGCTACCCACTGGTGACCCTGAAGGTGATTAGCGCAATCCACTGGCAGGCTCTCCGGCTTTGGGTCAAACGGGTGCCTTGGTACGCCAAGTCCGAGCGACGCGACTTGCAACGGGGGGTCTTTCGGGCCCACTCATCCCTCGCCCATCCAGATCTCGATTCCGGACCCAACCCCTCGACCGATCCCGGATAATGCAAATCCTGAGGTTGTGGTTCTGGGAAATCTGCTCAAACTCAAGCTTTAGAATTTTACCATGAGCCGCACCCAACCCGAGTCGATCCTTCCGACGTTTGCCGCCGCATCCGCCGGGAATACCTCCGGGGGAGTTTCGGAGGCCGCCCAGAACCCGTCGTCACCCCGGTGGCAGGAGTCCATTGCCCAGAATCTGGTCACCTCGCTTTTTCAGCCCATGTCTGAGGGGCACCTGCGGATGGTGTGTCCGGATGGATCGACCCGCGAGTTCGGCACCCCCGGCCAGACCCCGTCCGCGGAGATCCACCTGCGGCGTTGGCGTTTCTTCACCCGCTGCGCCATTGGTGGCGACATCGGCTTCGGTGAGGCTTATCAGGACGGTGACTGGGAGACGCCTGACTTGGCCGCGGTGATCGCCTGGTTCTGCGCGAATGTGGAGCAGGCCCCCTCGATGTCGGGCTCCGCTCGCAAGCGACTGCGCTTCACGCTCCTGAATGCGGCCAACCACCTGCGGCACTTCCTCAACCGCAACTCCCTGACGGGCTCCCGATCCAACATCGCGGCCCACTACGATTTGGGGAATGCCTTCTATTCGCAGTGGCTCGACGCCACGATGACCTACTCGGCGGCCTTGTTCGAATCGCCCGATCAATCCCTGGAGGCTGCCCAGACCGCCAAGTACGAGCGGCTGGCCCAAGAGCTGCGGCTCAAGGCGGGCGAGCATTTGCTGGAAATCGGCTCCGGGTGGGGCGGAATGGCCAGCCATGCGGTGCGCCGGCATGGAGTCCGCGTGACCACCATCACGTTGTCTGAGGCACAGGCCGCCTACTGTCGGGAACGCTTCGAGAGAGAGGGCATCGCCGACCGAGCCCAAGTGCGGGTCATCGATTATCGCCTGCTGACTGGCCAATTCGACAAGATCGTCAGCATCGAAATGATGGAAGCCATCGGCGATCAGTACCTCGAGACGTACTGCCAGAGCGTCCAACGCCTGCTCAAACCCAACGGAATCTTCGCCGCCCAGTTCATCACCTATCCCGACTCGCGTCATGCCGAGTTGCGGCGCAGCGTGGACTGGATCCAGAAGCACATCTTCCCAGGCTCACTATTGCTCTCGCTCAACCGTGTCAACGAGTCGATGCAGCGGACCGGGCGTCTCCACCTGCACAGCCTTCACGACATGGGTCTCGACTATGGTCGCACCCTGCGCCAGTGGCGCGCGCGCTTCAACCAGGGCCTCGACGCGGTGCGCACGCAGGGTTTTGACGACCATTTCATCCGCACTTGGAACTACTACCTGGCCTACTGCGAGTCGGCCTTCCTCTGGCGGAACATCAGCGTGGTGCAGGCCACTTGGACAGCTCCCAACAACCGCAGCCTGATGTCGGCGTGAGTCCGGAAAGGCTCTCCGCATGAACCTGCCCACCCCACTGATCCTGATCCTTCTGGGATTGGCGTTCGTGGTGGCGGAGATGGTGTCGACTTTCCAAGTCGCCCGTCGTCTTCGGAACTTCGGGATCGTGGACATCGTCTGGTCCGCGGGTTTCACCCCATTGGTGCTCCTCTACCTGCTGGCCACAGCCTGGCAGGAACGCTCGGCCCCCGCCGGCGGGAGCACCCTGACGGAGGCGCTGATTTCTCGGCTACCCTTGACCCTCATGGTCACCCTCTGGAGCCTGCGCCTCGGACTGCACCTCCTGATCCGAGTGCGAGCCCACCATCCCGTGGAAGATGTTCGCTACGCCCAACTCCGGAAGGAATGGGGAGCACAAACCGACCGGAAAATGCTGGGCTTCTTCCTGCTTCAGGGAGCCCTGCAAGTGGTGCTCTCCACGCCGTGGCTAATTAGCAGCCTTCGACCGCCCACAGAGCGATCCGGATGGGTCGGCGGTTGCTTCTGGCTTGGCCTCCTGCTCTGGGCTGTGGGCATCCTGGGTGAATCCGTGGCCGACCGCCAATTGGCCCGATTCCGAGCCGATCCCGCTCGTCGCGGACAAGTCTGCCAAAAAGGGTTCTGGCGGTACTCCCGTCATCCCAACTACTTCTGCGAGTGGTTGGTCTGGCTGGGCTATGGCGTCTTTGCGCTGGCCAGTCCCTGGGGCTGGATCGGGCTCCTGGCGCCAGCGCTGATGTATCACTTCCTGGTCAACGTCACCGGCGTTCCCATGACCGAGGCACTGTCAGTAAAGTCCAAGGGTGAGGCTTACCGCCGATACCAACAAACCACCAACGCCTTTTTTCCAGGACCGCCCCGCCTCGGATGACCTTCAGGGAGCACCGCGTTGCAACAATCCGGGACCATGGCTCTGCATCGGTTCCCATGAAACCGACAGCTCTGCCCCATTGACGATCGTCCCCACGGGCCGGAGCTTTGGAGTCACCTACAGCGCGACCATGAGCACCGTCACCATTGCCCCGCCGCCCACGACCTCGGGCCCCCCCCTGCAGCGGGAGACAACCGCCGGGAATTACTTCGTCGCCAATTATCCTCCGTTCGCCTTCTGGAGTGCCGATGCCGTCCCGGCCTTCCATCAGGCTCTGGATCAGGCGCCTCAACCCGGCGTGCCGCTGGGGCTCTACGCCCACATTCCCTTCTGCCGGAAGCGATGCCACTTCTGTTACTTCCGCGTCTACACCGACAAGAACGCCGACGACATCAAGGCCTACTTGGATGCCCTGCTCAAAGACCTCGCTTCCTATGCCCCCAAGGCGGTGATCGGCGGGCGAAAACCCCGCTTCATCTACTTCGGTGGAGGCACTCCGAGCTACTTGTCTCCGGACCAGCTCCGCTATCTGACCGAGGGCATGAAGCGATTGCTGCCCTGGGATGAGGCCACGGAAATCACCTTCGAAGCCGAACCCGGAACCCTGACCGACCACAAGCTCCGGGCCATCCGGGAGATGGGTGTCACCCGACTGAGCTTGGGCATTGAGCATTTCGACGACGCCATCCTGGAAATCAATGGTCGGGCTCATCGCTCCAAGGAAATCGAGAGGGCCTACGGCTATGCCCGGGAGATCGGCTTCCCCCAGATCAACATCGACCTCATCGCCGGCATGGTGGAGGAAACGCCCGAGAAGTGGCAGCAAACCGTCGCCAAGGCGGTAGCCATGGAACCCGACTCGGTGACCATCTACCAGATGGAGGTGCCCTACAACACGGGCATTTACCGGCAGATGAAAGCCGAGGGGAAGCTGGTGGCACCCGTGGCCGACTGGGACACCAAACGGCGTTGGGTGGACGAGGCGTTCCGAGCCTTCGAGGCGCGGGGCTACACCGTGACCAGCACCACGACCGTCGTGAAGGACCCCGCACGGGTGAAGTTCGAATACCGACAAGGGCTCTTCAGTGGAGCCGACCTCCTGAGCATCGGCGTGGCCAGCTTTGGGCACCTCAACCGAGTTCACTATCAGAACCACCACGACTTCCAGCCGTACGTCGATGCGGTCAGTGCGGGGCAGTTTCCCACCCATCGCGCCTATGTCCTTCCGGAGGACGAGCGCTACCTGCGCGAGTTCATGCTCCAACTGAAACTGGGCCATGTCCGCATCGATGCCTTCACCGAGAAATTCGGCGAAGATCCCCGGACTCGATTCGCTGCTCCCTTGGCGACACTCAAAGCCTGGGGATTCCTGGTGGAATCCAGCACCCATCTGGGATTGACCCGGGATGGGCTGCTGCAGGTGGACCGTCTGCTTCAAGAATTCTTCAAACCCGAGCACCGCACTGGCCGCTATGCCTGAGTCCGATCCTGAAATCTCCAACCCGACTCCGTCAGCCAACAGCGGGGCGCGCTTGAGCCATCTGGACGAGCGCGGCGAAGCGCGCATGGTGGACGTCTCGGCCAAGCCCGCCCTGTTCCGGGAAGCGGTGGCCTGCGGGGAGATCCGCGTTGCCTCCACCACGCTTGACTTGATGGAGTCCGACCGAATGGCCAAGGGCAATGTCTTGGCGACGGCCCGCATCGCCGGGATTCAGGCGGCCAAACGCACGGGAGAATTGATCCCGCTATGCCATCCCTTGCCCATTTCCCATTGTGAAATTCACTTTGAAACACCCGAAACGCGGGATCGTATCCGGATCACCGCATCGGCCCGGATCACGGCAGCCACAGGGGTCGAAATGGAAGCTCTGACTGCCGTATCCGTCGCAGCCCTCACTGTCTATGACATGTGCAAGGCAGTGGACAAAGGCATGGTGATCGGCGACATCCGTCTGCTGAAAAAAACCAAGTCTGAAGCTCTTCACCGCTGAATTTCGCCGAACGGCACCCGTCACACGACTCCCCGTTCTCGGCAAAAATCGTTGGGGTCCCCCCTTTCAGAACACCCATTTCGACACTCAACGCACCGGTTTTTGGCCAGTGCAAGTTCGGGTCGGTCCGTCACCGGAAAGTTCGCCCGGCCGGACGCAAAAAAGCCCGCTGGGATTGAAATCCAATCCCGGCGGGCTGATCAAAAATGGACCGTTTTGGACCGTCTGAGTCTAAGTACAGTTGGATTAACCCACTGATTCTAAACCGAGGTTTTCAAACCGCGTTTGTCGAGCCGAAGATCGACAAACCGAGATTATCAAACCGCAGACAGTTTCCGATCACGGGCGGTTCGGATCGGCACCGGCGTAAGCGCTGATCTTCACGGGAGGCGGCAGCGGCGCGCCCGTGCTGTCAGTAACCGGGGCCGTGCTGACGGCCACATTGCCCGGAATCACGATCGGACCAACGCTCTTGGTGGCAGAGGTCTTCATGGCCCGGCGAGCCTTGGCCAGGGTGACCTCGCCGCGAACTTCCGCCTTCTGGGCG
>CANHYD010000080.1 GCA_947464705.1 Verrucomicrobiota bacterium
CCTCCCAGAAATCCTCCGACTCCGGGTCCGTCACCTCTCGGCCGGCGTTGCCATCGGTTCCAGGGACTTCGTCAATCAGGTCTTCGCTCACCACCGCTCCCACTTCGGCCCAAAACGCCTCGAAGGTGCTCGCCCTATCCGCGGGGTCCCTCTGCCTCACCTAAAAACTCTCCGCGACCTCCGCGTCAATGCCATCGGTTAGGTCGTCCAAATCCGGTTTGGAGCCAGAATGCTGCAATCTGAAGGGGCATTAGACGATCTGATCTTCCAGCGGCTGACCGCGCTCCCATCGATCCAGATTCTGCAAGAAGTGTCGGACCAACTTTTCGTCCTGATCAGTGGTGCCTCCGCCGACATGACAAGTGATGAAGCAGTTAGATGCTCTCCAAAGAGGATGTTCGGGCGGAAGTGGTTCTGGATCCATCACATCCAGATAAGCTCCCCCCAACCGGCCCGAGTCCAAAGCTTGGATCAGGGCCTGCTGATTCACCGTGGTTCCTCGGCCGATGTTGTAGAATCGGGCTCCGGGTTTGAATTGGGCAAATCGGGCAGCATCGACAAATTGTCGCGTGGCCAATGAGTCGGGCAGCACATTGACCACGTGATCCGCCTCCGCCAATGCCCGGGGCAAATCCTCTTCCGGCACTAGGATGACGCCGGCATCTGCTTCCGCTCGTCTTCGGAAAGCCATTAACCGCATGTCAAATGGCGCCAACAAACGCGCCAGACGACGCCCTATTGCTCCATAACCAAGAATGACTGCCGTCTGCCCCGAGAGCACAGATGCCGTGAAGCGATCCTCCAGATAACGCCAATCCCGCCGACCATCCTGGTTGCGAAGTTGCGAAGGCAGATTTCGGGCCAAGGCCAACATGCCGGCAAGGACCTGTTGGGCACAAGGATCAGCAAAGACCGAGGACGCATTGGTGACGGGTGCGCCTCGGGAACGCATCACCTGACGAAAATCGTCCCGGTCGTATCGGGTGTATCCAGCCGTCGAGAGCGCCACCCATCCGATCCGACTGTAGGCCAAGACATCGTCCGGTGCCGGCTGACCATAGGCGATGTCCACCTCCGCGAGGCTGGGGTCCGGTTCTCCTGGAAGTAGCACTGATCGCGACGAAGCCGCGGATTGAACCAGACGGTGTCCACGGCGTTCCAATTCTTCCCTCAGATACAGCTCCGCTGAGGGCTGCAATTCATGATTGGTCCAGACAGTTCGGTTCACGGGCCGCGATCTCGGACCAGGTATCCTGAAGGCGCAAGCCAAACTCGGTCTCGACGAGGACACACGGGACGAATCCAATCCTCCCCAATGAGATCCCCGACCCTGTCACGACGGCACTTCCTCCAGTCCACCGCATGGGTGGCCGGATCCGCGTTCCTAACCCAGGCCATCCGCGCAGCACAGCCCAGCAATCAGGTGGCCGTGGGGGTAATGGGGTTGCACCGGGGCAAAGCCCATTTGGAGGGTTTCCAGACCATCCCCGGGTGCGTGATCGGGACGGTCTGCGATGTGGACCGACGAGCGGCTGCCGAGGCCGCGGACTGGGTTGAGAAAAAGACGGGGCGTCGTCCGAGGGAGGTCGGCGATTTTCGACGCATGCTCGATGATCCATCATTAGATGCCATCAGCATCGCAGCTCCCAACCACTGGCACGCACCCGCCACGATTCTCGCCTGCGATGCCGGCAAACATGTTTACGTCGAAAAGCCCGGCAGCCACAACGCGCGGGAAGCTCAATGGATGGTGGCTGCAGCGCGAAAGCACCGACGCCTGGTTCAGATGGGAAATCAACGACGCAGTTGGACTCTCGTCCGCGAGGCGATGGATGAACTCCATGGCGGTATCATCGGAAAACTCCACGCCGCCCGCACCTGGTATAACGCGGACAGAACCACCATCGGCATCGGCAAGACTGCTCCCATTCCAGAGTGGCTCGACTACTCCCTCTGGCAGGGCCCCGCCCCAGAGCGTCCCTATCGGGACAATGTCGTGCATTATGACTGGCATTGGCGCTGGCACTGGGGTGGCGGTGAATTGGCCAACAATGGGCCCCATTTTCTTGATCTGGCGCGCTGGGGACTCGGCGTGGATTGTCCTGCCCAAGTCAGTTGCACGGGAGGTCGCTACTACTTCCAAGACGATCAGGAGACCCCGGACACGATCCAGGCTTCCTACGAGTTCGGTACCAGCCAGATCACCTGGGAATGCCACAGCTGCAATCCGCGAGGCCATCACGGAGCCGGTGTCGGTGTGGAGTTCTTGGGAGAGGGTGGAGCCTTCCTTCTGCTGGACAGCGGATGGAAACAGATCGACGACAAAGGCAAGACAGTCCGCGAAGCTCAAGCGCCCCGCCGGGACTCCGACCATTTTCTCAATTTCATTGAAGCCATCCGCGGCAACGCACGCCTCAATTCGGAAATCGAGGAAGGCCAAAAAAGCACTCTGCTCTGCCATCTGGGAAACATCGCCTGGCGCACCGGACATACTCTGCACCTCGATCCCAAACGACGCTCTCTTCAACGCGATCCAGCCGCCTCCGCACTCTGGGGCCGCGAATACCGATCGGGCTGGAAGCCCAAGGTCTGAAACCTCTTCAGCAAACTAAACAATGACTCACACGATAGCCTGAAACCGCTGTGGTCTTCGATGAGCCGCACCTAACCATTCCAGCGAACACACACACACCCTCTCGACGAAAGTGGACCAAAGATCGAACCTTTCCGCAGTAGTCCAACCACTCGGTGGAAAACCCAGTATCCGGATTGGCTTTGACCCGCAGCCTCTGGGTTGGTCTTCTCCGCGGTCATCATGAAACCGAATCGCATCCTTCCCGACCTCCAGTGCTCGCTTCTCTGCGAGGACGTGAAGCAAGAGTCCAATGGCAATTTCATCCTGATCGGCATCATCGGTCTGGTTCGAGTGCCTCAATTGCCGATCACCGCATTCAAACTGTGCGTGTTCAACCGCTGGGTTGCCGGCATCGGGCAATTCACCGAAGTGGTCCGCCTCATCGCACCGGATGGAAACACGGTGCTGCGTCAGAATTCCGTGAAGTTCCAGTTGGCCGATCCGGTGCAGGCGATGACGACGGTGAGCGTGATGGCCAATGTCGAATTCAAGGAAGCCGGCGTTTATACCATCGAGGTGCTGGTGGACGACGTGATGAAGCTGCGCTTCCCGATTCCCGTGGTTCTGGCCCAACAACCCCCGCAAGGCGCAGCGCCCCAACCGGCGGTCGAGGGCTGAACCCTTGAGGCAATTCAGGCCCGGCCCGGACACTCGTCCAGCCGGGCCTTTTTCATGGAGTCGGGTGGGATAAAAAATCAACCCGACCGAGGCACTGATGGTTCCTCATCCACTAGAGACCAGTGCCCGTGTCGACCGAAGGAGGCGCCGGTTGTTCCGAACGCGAGTCGGAGGGTCGCTCTCCGTCGGATGACGTCGCATCCAAGGCCAGAGCCAGAGTCTCAGGAGAGGCTTCCTCCAATTTGGGAGATTCCGGGGCCGTCGCCAGACCAGGATCCACCGTCAAGAGTGACTCCGGGCGCTGAACCGGTATCCGTCTCAATTCGGAGGCGTCCGGAAGGCCTTCCAGCGCCGCCAGTCCGAAGTACTCCAAGAAGGTCGGCGTGGTGCCATACTGCATCGGACGCCCCACCACTTCAGCACGCCCCACCTGCTCGATGAGCCCGCGCTCAACGAGGCTGGAAAGAACACCGTCAACCGCCACACCCCGAATTTGCTCCATCTCGGCTCGGGTGATCGGCTGTCGGTAGGCGACAATCGCCAGAGTCTCCAACGCCGGTTGGCTCAGGCGGGAAGGACGATTCTTCACCCCCAGAAAAGCTCTGAGCCATGGCCCGTAGTCCGGCTCATTGACGAACTGCCAGGCCCCAGCCACACACACCAAGCGATAACTGCGCTGCGCGACACGGTGATCCTCCTCCAAGGCCTTGAGTCCCTCCAAGATCCGGTCCAAGTCGAGCTTCAGCAGGGCGCGCACGGGTTCGATGGCGTTCTCCTCCTGCGCGGCACGATTCAGGATGTCCCGCAACTCCATGGGAGAGAGGGGCTTCTGGGCAGCGAACAGCAAGGATTCCAGAACAAGTTTGAGCTCCATCGTGTAGCCTCGGAGATGACGGGAATGGTGGGCAAAGACAAGCCCTGAAAGTGAGGAAAATCGAACTTCCCTCGAATTCACAACGGTTGCCCATTGTCTGAATCAATTCGTTACCTAGAGTCGCAGCAGCGTTGTTCTATGAACCATCAATTTCCACGCATCTGTCTCGCATTGAGCGCAGCCATCTTGTCGGCGACGGCGGCCGAATCGTCGACCAACGCGCCGGCAGCCGCGAAGCCCCCCGCTGCAACGCCCAAACCTCCCAGTCCCTGGCACACCACTGCATCGATCAATGCTGCGGTGTCTCGGGGCAATGCCGATACCCTGCTGATGGGAGCCGCCATCAATTCACTCCGCAAATGGGACAAGAATGAAATCGCCCTGGGAGCTGATGGGACCTTTGGCAGCAACAGCGATCCCACCACACGCAAGGAAACCACAACTGCCCAGAACTACGGCTTGTATGCCCAGTACAACCGGATGCTGTCCGATCGCATCTACCTGGGTCTTCGGTCGGATGCCCGGCAAGATCGGATCGCCTTCATTGACTACCGCGCCACGGTGGCACCGGCCTTGGGTTATTACCTGGTCAAGAACGACCGATTGAAGCTGAAACTAGAAAACGGTCCCGCCTTCATTTTTGAACGCCTCAAGGGTGCCGGAACCGCCAACTACCTCACGTTGCGTGTGGCCGAGGAGGTGCAGTGGAAGATCAACGATCGGGCCTCCATTGTTCAAAGCATGGAATATCTGCCTCAGGTGGAGGATTTCGGGAACTATGTGGTGAACTTCAATCTGGGGCTCTCGACCAAGATCACCGAAAAAGCCAGCGCAACGATCACCTTTCAAGATTTCTACCGCTCAGTTCCGGCTCCGGGTCGCCGTGGCAACGACCTGCGGTTGATGGCTGGCATCTCCTACAGTTTCTGACGCTGAAAACATCCCAGCCTGTCTCAATCTGTCTTCGTCGGCACCCTTCCCTACTTTCCCAACATGGCGCTCGGAACTTTGTCACGCAGAACCCTTCTCCAAGGAGTCGGGGCCGCAATGGCGCTGCCATGGTTGGAAGCCATGGCCGGGGCGAAGGCCGCCACACCCGCTGAGGCCGGCACTGGCCGGGTCCGCACGCCTCGACGATTCGCCTGCCTTTACATGCCCAACGGCACCCGTCCGGACCGTTGGACGCCCGAAGGCGAGGGAGCCGATTTCCGACTGTCGCCCATCTTGGCGCCGCTTCAGTCACACCAGTCCGAACTGCTGGTATTGACCCACTTGTGGAACGCCGCCAGCAACACTGGTGACGGTCACTACGTCAAAACCGGCGGATTTCTTACCAGCACCACGATCACCCGGACCACCGGCGCAGACTTGTGCTCTGGCAACACCTCGATGGATCAATGGATGGCCCGACAAGTGGGCCACCAAACTCCTCTGCCCTCTTTGGAGTTGGGCATTGAGCCCATCACGACCGGAGTCGATACCAACGTGGGCTTCACCCGCCTCTACGGATCGCACATCAGTTGGGCCACTCCCACGACGCCCTGCGCCAAGGAGATCAATCCACGCCAGGCTTTCGACCGCCTCTTCCGCAATGCCGGTGGAGTGCCCGCGTCGCGCTTTGGAGACAACACCAGCGTCTTGGACTTGGTTGCCGACGACGCCCAGCGCCTGCGACAGCAGTTGGGCAAGGCGGACCAGCAGAAAATGGCCGAGTATTTCGAGAGTGTCCGCTCGGTCGAACACCGGATCGAATGGGCCCGACGACGGGCTCTCGGCGAGTATCTGGAAGATCCGGCCGCGCGAGCTGAAATCGAACGCTTGGGCCAGCGGATTGATCTTTATTCGGATCCCGCCCGGGCCAGCGAACGCGGCATCAACCATACCGAGCAAGTCCGCCTGATGCTCGACATCATGGCGCTGGCGTTCTGGACCGACTCCACTCGGGTGAGCACCTTCATGTTCGGCAATGCCGTATCCGGGCGGAACTTCTCCTTCCTGGACGGGGTCAAGGGCGGGCACCACGAATACAGCCACCACGAGAATCTACCGGAAAAACTCGTCCCCTACGAACGCATCACCCGATGGCATGTCGAGCAGTATGCGTATTTCCTAGATCGACTCCGTTCGATGAAGGAAGGCACCGGGACGGTCCTCGACCAATCCATGATCCTGTTCGGTGCCGGTATGCGTGATGGCAACGCGCACAACCCGCGCAACCTGCCCTTGGTATTGGCGGGACGCGGCGGCGGAACACTCAATCCGGGGCGCCACTTGGTATTCCCCAATAACACCCCAATGGCCAACCTCCATCTGGGACTAATGCGCCGCATGGGGGTCCGCGCCGACCGCTTTGCCGACAGCACCCAGGCCCTTCCGGAACTGGGTAACATCGAGGCCTAGTTGGATGCCGAGGTCGGGGCCTGAGCTTCGCTTCCGAGCCCAGGCAGCTCGGCATACATCCTCGGGAACCCAACCGGTGCTCACACTGGAATCTTGGCAATCCATCGCTTCGGGTTGCCCTAAGGCCAGTCTTGCGCTCAATTTCCACCTGCCATGCCTCTCTATCAGTACGAGACCATCCCAACAGTGCCTGACGAAGCAGTGCGACGCTTCGAGGTGAAGCAGTCCATGAAGGACCCCGCGCTGACCCGCGATCCGGAATCGGGCAAACCCGTCCGAAGGGTGATTTCAGGGGGATACCTGATGCTCAAGGGCGATCCCGGATGTGAAACTGGAGCCTGCGATGTGCCCGCACCCCAGCCCTGCGGCGGCTCCTGTGCCTGTCATCCCTGAGCGCTCTCTGTCTCTCCTGGCTTCTGAGCTTTTCTATCGTCCCTACTCCACCTTGATGAATCTGCTACTTCTCATCCGGCCATCCGTCCATTGGATGGTTCTCTGTCTGTTCTGTCTTTCAATTCAAGCCCAAGAAAAAGGCGAGAAATTGTCCGCGGGCAAGGCTTCTCCCTTGGAACGTATGGCGTGGATCCAGGGACCGACCAACGTCAGTCTGGTCGGACGGGCCACCTTGCAAATTCCCAAAGGTTTCCGATTCCTCGATGCGAAAGGAGCTCAGGAGTTCTTGAAGAGGACGGGCAATCGACCCAGCGGTGAAGAGACTGGCCTCCTGATGCACACTCAGGACGAGTGGTGGGTGATTCTAGAGTTCGAGGAGATCGGCTATGTGAAGGATGATGAGAAGAAGGAACTCAATGCCGACAAGCTCATCGAGTCCTACAAGCAGGGCACCGAGTCGATGAACGAGACTCGCCAAGAGCGCGGCTCTCCACCGATTCGCATCGTCGGGTGGCACGTGGCTCCGAACTTCAATGACATTACCAAGAATCTGGAATGGAGCGTGGAGGCCGAAAGCGGCGGCGGGAAGTTTGTGAACTACAACGTCCGACTTTTGGGGCGTAAGGGCGTGACCAAAGTCACACTGATTGAAGACCGCGCCCATGTAGACGCCACACTGCCGCAGTTCCGTGAGATCCTTCGCAGCCACCAGTACAGCGGCGGAGAATCGTATGCCGAATACCGCCAAGGCGACCGTATCGCTCAGTATGGACTCGGTGCCCTGGTTCTCGGAGGGGCTGCAGCCGCAGCCGCCAAATTCGGTCTTTTCGCTCCGCTCATCGTGTTCTTCAAGAAGGCCTGGAAACTCGTGGCCGCGGGGGTGGTGGGAGCGGTGATGTGGATCAAGAACCTGATCACCGGGCGCAACAAGAACGAGGGGGGCTGGAGGCGCTCTTGAGCCTCCTGGTCTTCAACAAGCCTTACGGGGTGCTGTCCCAGTTCACCGCCGACGGATCGCCCAATCGAACGCTGGCCGAGTTCGGGTTTCCGCCGCGGGTGTATCCACTGGGACGGTTGGATGCCGATTCGGAGGGGCTCCTGTTGCTCAGTGATGAAGCGGGACTGAATCACCGACTCTTGGATCCTGAGGCCGGCCATCGGCGGACCTACTGGGTGCAGGTCGAGAGAATCCCCGAGGAGAGCGCTCTCCGGGCCTTGGAAAACGGTCTGTTGATCCAAGGCCACCACACCCGACCAGCGCGTGCGCAGCGGTTGGATCCCCAACCGGAAGTGCCCCCTCGGAATCCGCCGATCCGATTCCGCAAATCGGTGCCGGATTGTTGGATCGCCCTCGAACTCAGTGAAGGCAAGAACCGCCAGGTCCGCAGAATGACCGCTGCCGTAGGCCATCCCACCTTGCGACTGGTTCGGGTCAGCATCGGCTCCTTCGTTCTGGGTCCCCTGCCCCCAGGCCAATGGCGTGACGTCTCGCTCGCCGAACGTCAGCAAATCTTCGCCTCGATCGGTTCTGCGCGCGGGCGCAATCAGTAGCCTCTCGCGGTGCGCGGGCTGAAGCGCGGTCCTCTTCTCATTTATTGCCTGATTTTGAACGCTCAAACGGGCAGTCTGATTAGCGATGCGCAGCCTGTATTTGGACATCTTCAGCGGAATCAGCGGTGACATGTTCATCGGAGCCATGCTCGACCTCGGCGTGGAATTTCGGGACCTCGACCGAGAACTCCGCAAGCTGGGCCTCGGTGGGTATCACCTCCATGCGGCCCGGAAACACAAGTCATCGATCGAGGGGGTGAAGTTCGACGTGCACCTCGAGGGCGAAGCCTGTGGTCACGGTCACGAGCACGGTCACGGTCACGGTCACGGTCACGGTCACGGTCACGAGCATGGGCACGAGCATGGGCACAGCCACAGCGAGGA
>CANHYD010000081.1 GCA_947464705.1 Verrucomicrobiota bacterium
CCGATCGGGGCTTGGCCGATGCGGTAGAGTCCTTCGTCGATGGCGGGATCGGGCAGCAGCCCTTGCACCGCGACCACGCCATCCCATCGGCCGAGGGAATTGCGTCGGAGTATCCGCGTGCGTCCCTGTTGACGGATCTCGATTTGGACGATGTTGCTGGGATTGAGATTCCAGTCGCGGAATTGCGAAGCCGACACCGGCAGGGTCTGTAAATCCCCAGCGGCGATGCCATAGATCCCGGGCTCATCGGACCGACGCACCGAAAGTCGTCGGCCCTCACCCAAGGGGGTCCCCAGACTGAGACGGGTCAGCAAGGCTGGGGAGCCATTGGATTTGCCGAGGTAGAAGGAGTATTCGCGAGCCGGTTGATCCAAGCCGTAGCGGCCCGGGTCGGTCCCGAGATCGTCCAAGAAATCCTCGATCCGGAGCCGCATGAATCGCTGGAAGGTCTCTCGGACCCAAGGGGCATCGGCCGGGAAACGCCGGGGAGAGGTGACCCACCAGTTGGTGCCCAGCTTCTCCAAGGTGAAGGGTTCACTGCCGGCCCGGATCTCAACCCGCTCCAATCCGGCAATGGAGGGCATCAACCGGCGATCCCGGTAGGTGGCCAGCGGCCGTTTGAGTGATTCCAAGATGGAATTGGTGATTCGGACGATGTTTCCGAAATCGGATCGGCGCACGAGGATCTCTCCCGGCGCATTGGTCGAGGCCCGGCCAAACTGGAGTCTCAACAGTTCGTTGGTACCTTGCTTCAAGACCATCTGAGCGGTGGGCTTGGTCAACCCATAATCATCGGCCGACACGGTGAGCGTGTCGCTCACGAAGGCATTAACCCGTGAATCGGCCGCATCAATGAGGAGTCGGCGGATCTGATCGTCATTGGCCCGGGCGACCAGCGGGCGGATGAGGCTCCATGTCCCGTTGGTCGTGATGGCCGCCTCGAACTCGGTCTCTCCAAGGATTTCCACGCGATCAAAGGCCAAGGAGTCGGCATCGAAGAGACGTCGGTCGCGCCAGTCTTCGGGGGAGGCCGGCAAGGCCTCCAAGAGAACGGCATCGGCAGTGAACACCCCGTCTTGGCCGACCTGCTGGAAATAGAACTGGCTCCCCAGCGGGGTTCGACCGCCCAGGCGCAAGATGTTCATGCCCTCGCGAGTGCGGAGGGTCAGCACGTCGGGACGCTCCAACCCGAAGGCCGCCAAGGCCCCGCGCTGGGCGGACACCTCGGCACTGGAGAGGTGTGACCGCGGCACCAGATTGCCCAATCTCTCCAGCAAGCGTTCGACTCCGGTCGATTGGACCGGGTAGCGCATGGGAGCCGTCAGGAACCAGACCGAGTTGGTCCGCTCCAAGCGGATGGCCACATTGGAGCGGAGGATTTCGACCGAGATTACCTCGCGCGGGTCCAATCGGCGAAAGCGCACGGATCCGGCGGCGCCAGCCACCTGGACCTCATCGCGGCGTTCGGTCATGGCCAGCCATCCCCCGAGGAGGACGGCCAACAAGACCAGCACCAGTGTGGTTTTTCCGTTCATCGAAAAAATCGCATCAACCCCGCCTCCGTGCCCAGACCATGAAGCCCAAGATCAACACCCCACCCGGCAGCGCTCCGAGCAGGACTCCGTTCAGAAGTCGCAACTGAGGTGCCGTGAGATTCAACCGGTATTCCGAAATGGCCCGAGGCCCGATGGCCATCGATTGCTGGCGATCCAGCAACCAATTGACGCAAAGGGCTGCGAAATCGCGGTTACCCAGACTCTGAAGCGGCCCATTGGACCAGAGCGCCGAATCCCCGACGACGATGAGTCGAGCAGTGCCGCGACCCGCGCTCAGCCCACTGACGCCGCCCTTTTCAGAGGCCACGGCCAAAGGGATTTCACCACGACGGTCTTTGCCCTCGACGTAGGAAAACTCCCGCCCGTCAAAATCAGAGAGGGTTCGCCCGTCCGGACCGGTGAGGACCAGCGCCGTGGTCTTCGGCGCATCGGCCGGTAAGCGATTGGCCGGAATGGGCACCACGACGCGCGGAGCCTGAAAGTGAACCTTCGCCCCGGACCGAGTCAGGGGTGAGGTCACCGGGTGGGATCCGTAAGCGCTAGCAACGATGTCGAACCCCCGGACCGAGGCCTTTTCATCATTGGCCAATTGCGAGGGCAGAAACACGCCCCACTCCTCCAACAGCCCCTCGAGATGGCCCTGACGGCGCAGGGTCTCCAGCGACAGGGTCACCAGAACCCGGCCGCCCCGATCGAGGTACTTCGAGATGGCCGCGGTCTCGGAGGTCAGCAGCGGCTGCACCGGTCCCGCCACCACGAGCAGGCTGCAATCTTCGGGCACACCCGACAGCAGGTTGGTGAAGGCCCGCGATTCGACGTTCTTCTCGGCCAGCAACCGGACCACTCGGGAGTACCCATTGCGCTCATCGTCGGAGGACGGGTCGTTTTCACCATGCCCACGGAGAAAATACGCACGGGTCCCGGAAGCCTCGGACAATCCGGCCAAGGCAGCCGTGAACAGAGCCTCACCCCGGAAGGCCACGCGCCGGACCTCTTGGTTCTTGCCGGCCATCATGCCCTTCACATCGGCATCGTAGGTGGACATCTCGGAATCATCGACGGTGCGGAAGCGTCCCCCGCCCGCATCAAAGAGGACCAGATCGCCGGTGTTGGCCCCAAGGCCGTAGCGGGTCTTGATGGCCGTCGCCAGGGTCGCATCGCGCACGTAGTCGACCAGTTGCACCGAGATCCGCGGCGACTGAAGGGAATATTCACGGAGCAAGCCCTTCACATGGCGGTAAAGGTCGGAAGACGGGTCGAACAGGACGATGGCCTTCACCTCGTTGGTGAGTCCACCCAGGGTGGCCACGGTGAGCGGTGACAATTGGGGACGTTGTGCCGAGACCCAATCATAGCGCCACTGCAGACGGGTGGCGGCCCAGTAATTGACCATCACCAGGATCGCCAACAAGGCCAGCACACCGATGAACGCATTGAAACCCGCGCTCCAGCGGCGGCCGGGCTCGTAGCTGGGGGGCAAGCTGGGAGGCTGGGGCGTCGAGTCGCTCATTTCCACCTCCGCATTTCGATGACCCGCTGGGTGAGGAACAAAAAGAAAAACGTCACACTGAGGTGGAACACCAAAGCCCGACCATCCAAGACGCCTCTCGCAAAGTCCTGCATGTGATGCGTCACCGACAAGTGATCCATCAGGCGTCCCAATCGATCGCCGGTGGTGTCGGTCTGGGAAAAGCGCAGGCTAATGGTCCACATCCCGATCCCGATGAGCAGTGAGGTCATGGCGGCGATGATTTGGCTGCGGGTCAACGACGACGCGAACACCCCGATCGACAGGAAGGTGGACCCGATGCAGGCAATGCCCGTGAGCACCCCGCACATCGCCCAGGGGTCCAACAACTGAGGCTGATGGGTCACCTGCCGCAAAACGATGAGAACTCCAATCAAGGGAGCCCAACTCAACAGATAAAAGGTGAGGGAACCAGTGAACTTGGCCAAGACCACCTGCCATTCACCGACGGGAGTGGTCATCAATGCCTCATAAGTTCCGAGTGCTTTTTCGGAGGCAAAGGTGCGCATGGTGATCACCGGTGTTGTGAGGATGAGGATCAGCCAGAACACGATGCCATCGGCGAAGAAAATCTCCGGAATCGGTGACGGGGTCCGATCTGAGTTCAATCGCTGCACGATGTCCATCAGACCGAACCCGGCCAGCAGCAGGGTGATGGCCACGACCACATAGCCGGTCAACGAGTTGAAGGCGGCCCCCAGTTCACGCCGCACGAGGGTTAGGAACACACCCATATCAAAGCCCTCCTCCCTTCTTCTTCTGCGTGAGGTGAATGAAGATGTCTTCGAGCGACAGCCGAGGCCGGGTCAGCTCCCGCAAACCCCAGTCTTGCTGGCGGACCTGTTCGAAAACCAAGGGCCTGAGGTCTTCCCCCGCTCTGGGAGTGAGGGCCACCCGTTGAAAGCGGCCGGCCGCGGCCTGAATATCGATCGAAGCCACCTCAGGCAGATCGCGAAACGCCTCCCGAATGGCCTCGGGCGTCGCTTCGATCTCGGCCACCACCCGGCCGTCCTGGCTAAAGCGGCTCTCCAGATCTTCCACCCGATCGGCCGCCAGGATGCGCCCCTGATTCAGGATGAGCACCCGAGAACAAGTCATCTCCACCTCGGTCAAGATGTGCGTGGACAGGAGCACCGTATGCTGACGGCCCAACTCCTTGATCAAGGCCCGTACGGATCGCAACTGATGGGGATCGAGACCAATGGTGGGCTCATCGAGGATGATGAGATCAGGCTCATGGACCAGCGCATCGGCCAAACCCACGCGTTGGCGGTAGCCCTTGGAGAGCTGCCCGATGATTCGCTTTTCGACGTCTTTGAGCCCGCATTGCTCGATCACCCGATCGACCCGCTCGCGGCTTCGGCCAAGGCCCAACCCCTTGAGGCGAGCCCGAAACTTGAGGTAGTCGCGCACCCGCATGTCGATGTGCAGGGGGTTGTTCTCCGGCATGTAGCCGATGCGGCGGCGCACTTCGTCGGGCTGATGAAACACATCAAAGCCGGCGATGCGAACCGTGCCACTGGTCGCCGGCATGAACGACGAGAGGATGCGCATGGTCGTCGATTTGCCTGCCCCGTTTGGGCCCAGGAATCCGACGACCTCCCCACGACCGACAGTGAATGAGATCCCATCCACCGCGGTGCGTCCGGGGTAGCGCTTCGTGAGGTCCCGGACCTCGATCATGGGAGTGGAGTCAGACATCCGCCTTGGAGGTTTCTAAACTACTCGGTAAGCCCCAATGCAGGAACAGAAAACCCCGGGGAATCAGCGCTGCGACCCGGCCGCCTCATCGGGCCCCACCAAGTGGAATACCCGGCGAATCTCGGGGAGGCACGCAGATCGGATGGGAGGGCTGAGAAACCGGTCTGTTCCGGAGAACTAGCGCAGCTTGAGCGCCACGACGCCCGCCTGACGCACCACTCCCAAAGCCGTGCGCTGATCGAACAAGATGGCCGCCTCCACGGTTTCTCCCTTGGGCCGGCTGAACAGGTAACGGGCCAAGGCCACGACATCCGGAAACTCCGTGCGATCCAACCCGCGGAGGAGGTGCCCACGCTTGAGACCCACTGCGGCCGCGGGTCCGTGGGCATCGACACTCTGGATGACAAACCCGCCTCCCCGCACCGAGGCCACTTTGAAACCGGCCCGGGCCGACAGGTACTCGTTGTTGAAAAAGTCTGTCTCATCAATGAGGCGTAGTCGCAACTCCTTGAGATTTCCGCCCCGTCGAACGCTCAAGGGGATGTCTTTCGAATCCCCGGCCTTCACCAAAGCCCGGTTGAATTCGATGATGCCACTGGGCGGGTCTCCCTGAATCGCAGCGATCACGTCGCCCACCTTGAGGCCGGCTTTTTCGGCCGGACTTCCGGGTTGCACCGCCTGGATGGTCAGGGGCCGCGTCGCCGCCTTGAGTCGGGCCCCGAACCAGAAACGCCCCACCGATTCGCCGCTGAGGACCTCGGCCAGAGCCTGATTGACCCGTTTGATGGGGATGGCGAACCCGATTCCCTGGGCGCCCATTTGCGGCCGCAGCGTGGCCACGTTGATGCCGATGAGGTCACCGCGCAGGTTGATGAGCGGACCCCCTGAATTACCCGGGTTGATGGCCGCGTCGGTCTGGATCCAATCCAAGGTATCGAGTTCTCCGCGGGACCGATCCTCATTGGGACCGCGGCGGGCGCGCGAACTGAGGATGCCGCGACTCACCGAACCCGCGTATCCGAAGGGATTGCCCAGGGCGATGACCGTCTCGCCCAGAAGCAGGTCGTCGTCCTTGGCGAATTTGACGGCCGGAAATTTACGACCCGGGGATTTGAGCCTCAACAACGCCACATCCTTGCCGGCGTTGAGGGCGACCCGTTCGGCCTCGATGGGATCGGATCCATCATTGAACTTCACGAACACCCGCTTCACGCCATCGACCACGTGGACATTGGTGAGCACGTAGCCCTCCTCGTCGATGATTACGCCGGAGCCGCGACTGACCACAGCCTCCTGCACCTGCTGCAAGCGCCATCCGAAGAATTCGGCCATCAGACGGTCGTCGGCGCTGTTCGGATCGACATCGGCCGAACCCTCGACGTTGACCACGCTGGGCATCACTCGCTCGATGGCCTCGACAGTGGCATCGCGGCGGACATCCAAGGGATCGGTCTTGGACAGGTCGGTCTGCTGGGCCATGGCCGGAACCAAGGCCGCCCCAACCAAAAGTGTGACTGCCCCAAAAACGACAACAGAGGTTCTCTTCAACACACTCGGTATCATGTCAATAGCCATGGACGACAAATCGCCGCATTCGTTCAATTCCAAGCCGCAGCGATGACCCAGAACCCACTCCGGACCGGGATCCAGAGAGCGAACCCCAAGATGGAGCCCGTGCGCCGTCTGTCGAGGAGCCGGATCGGCTCACTTCATGGCAACGTACAGGCGATGCACGTCATCGTGGTCATCGATGTCATTGAGGAACCCGGAAACCTGCTGTTTGTCGGCATCTCCGAGTTCCACCGGGTTCTTGGCCACGTAGCGAATCTCGCTGGCGAGAACTTTCCAGCCGGCCTTGGAGAGCCAGTTGCTGACTGTGGCCAAATCCTTCACCTCCGACAGGAAGCGAGTGCCCACATGGCCTTCCGGGATTTCTTCCCCGTCGAGCGGTTCAAGATTCTGCGCGCCGGCCTCGATGGCATCGGATTCGGGATCGCGCTTGGCATCCGAATGAGTGGCCTCGACGACCCCCAGACGATCGAAGAAGAACGACATGCTGCCGGGTTGGCCGAGTTGACCATCCTTGAAGAGGTGGCGGATTTCCGGGGCCGTCCGGTTCCGGTTGTCGGTGAGACACTCGACGATCACCGGCACCTTGTGGGGGGCAAAGCCTTCATACAGCACGGTCTCGAAATCCACCTTTTCGTCCAAGAGCCCAGCCCCCTTCTTGATGGCGCGTTCGATGGTGTCTTTGTACACACTGGCCTTCTTGGCCTTTTCGACGGCGGCCGCCAAACGGGCATTGGTCTCGACCTCCGGCCCGCCCAGTTTGGCGGCGACCATGATTTCGCGGGTCAGCTTGCCGACCATCTGACCTTTTTTCTGTGCGGCCGCCTCGCGACCTGCCTGCTTCCATTGGGCTCCCATGGCTCAAGGGAAGCGAAAGTCCGGCCTCGAACGGAAGCCCAAAGAATCCCAAAGAAGGCCGAACGGAAAACCGACGCCCGGGCCAGGCCCCGATCCGGATAGCTGGCGGAGCCTGCCGTCAGGGTCCAACCCACCACCGAATTATGCCCGCCAGGCGGGTTGAAAAACTCAGCCCCACCCTGCTCTGCGGTCTTGGCGGCTTCCGGGCCCTCGGCGTAGGGTCCTAGCAATTCCATGAGTTTCCTGCACCGAGTCTCGGCCCCGCTGACCGTCGCGGCAGCCTTATTCTCCGCCGTTTTCCCAGCCTCGGCCGGAATCCAAACGGGAGTCCACCCCGCCTCGGTGGACCGCGGGACTCTCCTGGTCAGCGAGTTGCAATGCGCCGCCTGCCATAGCGACAAGGGGCTGACAGCCTCGACCGCCATCCCGGACTGGGCCTCTCCCAAAGGCGCCCCAGTCCTGGGGACGGATCCGCTGAAAACCTCGACCGCCTGGATGCGGCGCTGGCTCTCGAGTCCGCACCAGGCCAAACCGGGATCCGCGATGCCCGACCTGCTGCACGGGATGAGCGAAGCCCAGAAGGCCAAGACGGCCGACGTGCTGACCCACTATTTGGTTTCCCTGCGCAAGACCAACGAACCGTCCGGCCTCCGGTCAGACCCAGCCCGGATCGACCAGGGACGAGCCTTGTATCACTCGGTGGGCTGTGTCGCCTGTCACGCTCCGGAGACACGCCCCGAAGGAGTCACCGACCAAGCCTTCAAGGATATCCAGGCACAGTCCGTTCCGCTCGGAGACTTGGCCCGCAAATACCCCGCTTCGGAGCTCGCCCGACTGCTGCGCGATCCGTTGGTGCACCGCCCCTCGGGCCGGATGCCTTCCATGAACCTCTCGCCCGCAGAGGCCGGAGCCATTGCTCTTTACCTGCTGCGAGACCAGACGGCTGGTGCCCAGAATCCGACACTGAAGCTCACCCTGGTCGATGGGCTGCAGTATGAATTCTTCGAGGGATCGGCCAACTCGGTGGCCCAATTGCTGGCCATGACCCCGAAATCCACCGGGGTGTCTGCGGCCCTCGACCTGAGCCTGCCCCACCCCAACGACAACTGGGGCGTCCGCTTCTCGGGCTTCATCGACATCCCGGCCGACGGCAAGTACCGCTTCTGGATCCGATCGGACGACGGCTCTCAACTGTCCATCGACGGGCGCCCGCTCTTGAACAATGACGGGGTTCATCCGGCCGCTGAAAAGAACGGCAACCTCACCCTCAAGGCCGGGCTGCACGAGTTGGAAGTCGTCTACTTCCAAGGTGGTGGCGAGACGGAGTTCCGGGTGGATTGGGCTCCTCCCGGCGAGAAGCGCGGTCCCATTGCCAGCGATCGCCTCAAGCATGGTGGCCAGGCCGTCCGGCCGCTCGACTGGGAAGAGTTCACCCTCGATCCCGCCAAGGTCGCGGCCGGCCGGGAACAATTCGCCACGCTCAATTGCGCCGCCTGCCATGCAGTGACCGACGCCAAGGGGTTGGTTCAGGCCCGCAAGGCCAAGCCCATGGTTCAATTGGCCTTGCGAACCCAAGAAGGCTGTCTGGCAGACATCACTCCTATCAAGGCTCCGCGCTTCGACCTTTC
>CANHYD010000082.1 GCA_947464705.1 Verrucomicrobiota bacterium
CAACAGCGCCCGTCAGCGTCTATGGGTATCGCCTTGAACCCGACATTCATTGAGCCGCCGGGGCGAATTCCTACCAATGGCCCGCCTGTGAGAACGCACGCTCCGTGGGGCGAGACTGTCGACTTCGGTTTTGGTGCAACGTCTTCTGTCTTGGCGGTCGATATGGCCTACAAGGATCCCCTGGTCACCAACAGCGCCGCGTGGTCTTTCCCGACCCCGACCAACGCCTTGGCCTCTGTGGGGCAACTGGGCCGCATCCATCGCGGTACGCCCTGGCAAACGGTTTACTTGAAGAGTGCCATCGCCAACATCGAGGCAGATAGCGAAGGCCATATCGCGGACCGTCACCACTGGAAATGGTGGTCCGGCAGCTACGGCACACACCCCACCAATGACTGGGCTCTGCTCGACACCTTCTCGACCGCCCTCACCGAGAACGCGGCGCGCGGCCAGATCGGCGTCAATCAGACCAACCTGTCGGCCTGGTCAGCGATCTTGTCAGGAGTTCCGGTTCTGCGCCGGCTCAACAGCGATGGCACCAATTTGGTGGCCACTGTGTTGGATCCGGCCGGGGGCAACGGCGCGTCGTTTGTCCAAAAGATCGTTGCGGGTTACACGATCAACGGTGTCTTCCGCCGCGGCATCGTCTCGGGCTTCGTTCACACCAACGGCTGGCCGGGGGATCCGCTGCTCACCGTCACCGGACCCGATGGCAATCCGCTCATCCTCCCCAAGGCGCGCCGTTCGCTGCCCCGGTTCCAATCAGTGGGCGAGATTTGCTCGGTCGAGACGCTGTCGGTGGGTTCGCCCTTGTTGGAGAACGTGGAATATGACGAGTCCAATCCGGGCCGCACCTTCCGCCCCGTCTCCGATGAGGTCGTTGAGCGCATCCCTCAGCAAATCCTCTCCCTCCTCAAGGCCGAGGAGCCGCGGTATGTGGTCTATTCTTGGGCCCAGACCCTCAAGCCGGCTCCGGGAGCGGTGGTCACGGCACCGGGTCCGTTCTTTGGCCTTTCCACCAACTACGTCGTCACTGGCGAGTTCGCCACCAAGACCGTCCTGCGTTTCGAGGGAGCTCTCTCGACGAACGCCCCGGTCACCCAAACCCTGCGCTCGGTGGTGGAAGACCACCGCGTGCTGACCACGGATTGAACGCCGTTATCCCGTTTTCGTCATGCGCCCGTCTCGAAGCCTGATTGTCGCCATCGCCTTGGCGGTGGGTTCCCTGGGGCTGTACCGTTGGGTACAGCCGCCAGCCGTGGGCCCTGCCTCCTCGGCCTCCGGGCTCACCACGACGCCCGCCGGTCCCGACATGGCCTCGGCCTTCGGGCGTTCTCTGGCCGTCTCCGCCCACGCTTCCGCCAAGCGGTTGCCCGTGCGCACGCTCGCCGCCGGCCAGCGCCCGGCCCCCCAGGATCTCGACTTCCCCTGGCGCGCCCGCAACACCACCAAGACGCTGGATCAACTGCGCAATGATCCGCGCGCGTTGGTGCTGCGCAATGCCTTGATCGATACCCGCACGGGCGAACCGCTGCCGTTGCCCGAGTCGCTGGTGGCGGGCCCGGAGCCGGGTTTCCACATCGTTCAATTCGCCCAGGAGCCCGATGCCGGGTCCCGGCGTCGATTGGAAGAGCAGCAGTTGCAGGTCGTCTCGTACCTGCCGGTCAATGCCTTCCTGGTGAAGGGTTCCGACGAGTCGATCGAGCGCTTGGCTCTCGACGTGGACATCGCCTCGGTGTCGCCCTGGCATCCGGCCTTCAAACTCGAACCGGAACTGCTGACCCGTGCCATCGACGGTCGTCCGCTCGAATCGGGCGATCGCCTCATGCTTTCGATTTCCGATCCCGACGCCCTCCCGCGTTTGGAATCGCTCGGGGTCCGCGAGGTCGCTCGCCAGCGCAGCCCGTTCGGCACGCTGGTCACGGTCGATGTGCCGCCGGACGCGTTGGTTTCCCTGGCCCAATCGCCCGAGGTGCACCTCATCGAAAAAGCCCATCGTCGCGAACTGCTCAATGATCGCTCGGCTTACCTGTTGGGCAGCGCCACGGATGCCACCAACACGGCGTCTTACCGGGGGCTCACCGGCAGCAACGTGGTGGTCAATGTCAACGACTCCGGCATCGACTGGACCCACCCCGACCTCACCACCAACCGCGTCTTCACGGTCGGATCTCAGACCAATCTCCTGACCGATACCGACGGCCACGGGACCCACGTGGCCGGCACCATCGCCGGCAGCGGCGTCCGCTCCCTCGAGATCCAGGGGCCGGCCCAAGGATCGGTGACCAATGCCCAGTTCCGCGGTTTGGCCCCCAACGCCAAACTCTTCGTCCTGCCCATCGACCTCCAGACCGGTCCGACCATCTCGGATGCCTTCTTGCAAGAACAGGCGGCCATGACCAATGCCCTCATCTCCAACAACAGTTGGGGCTACACGGGGGCCTACGAGTACAACTCCATTTCGGCCAGCTACGACGCGGCCTCGCGGGATGCATTGCCCGAGACCTCCGGCGAGCAGCCCGTGCTCTTCGTCTTCGCGGCCGGCAACTCCGGTCAAGGTGGCAACAACGGCGTCGGCGGTCTGCGGGGGTCGGTTACCGTGCCGGGCAACGCCAAGAACGTCATCACCGTGGGTGCGCTGGAGAGCAAGCGCAACTTCACCAACGCTGTGGTGACCGACGATGAAGGCCGGGTAATCTGGGCCGGTGGCAAGCAATTCCGGGAGCCGAGCACCAATGCCGAGTTGACCACCAACCTGGTACTCCGTGCTGCCACCGACACCGACACTGAGGTGGCCAATTTCTCCAGCCGCGGCAACGTGGGCATTGGTATTGAAGGTAGTTACGGCCGCTTCAAGCCCGACGTGGTCGCGCCGGGTTCCCAGATCCTTTCGGCGCGTTCGGCCCAGTGGAAACTGGAAGACGAGTACGACACCAACTCGGTTCAGTACGCCGTGTTTGACGACCTCAACCGACCGGTGGCCCCGTGGTACCGGTTTTTGTCCGGCACCAGCATGGCGGCCCCGGCTGTGTCCGGCCTGTTGGCCCAGATCCAGGAGTTCTGGCATCGCCCGGGCATCACCTTGCCGAGGTACATCGAGGCGGCGGCCTACAAGGCATTGGTCATTAACAGCGCGCGCCCCTCGGCCGATCTTTACAATCCGGATTTCCGTTCGGTGATGAACTATGCGGGCTGGGGCCAACCCAGTCTGCCGCGCGCCCTCGATAGCGGCGTGCGCCTGACCCGCGCCGATGGGGCCGTTGTGGAGTTGGCGGGTTTCGCGGGTGAACTCACCACGGGGGCCAGCCAATTGCTGCGCTTGAAGCTCACCACCAACGAGGTGTCTGCCACGGGTGCCTTTCACTTCACGCTGGTTTGGACGGATCCTCCGGGCAACCCGGCCGCCGGCCTCAAGCTGGTCAATGACCTAGACCTCATCGTGTCCAATACGGTCACCGGTGAGGTGTTCGTCGGCAACGACTTGGCTCGGACCGGGTTCACCGCGGGTCGGGCGGGCACCAATGCCTTCGAGTTGGTCGAAGAGGGGGTGACCAACTCCATTTTCGATTCGGTCAACAATGTGGAGCGCGTGGTCCTCGAACCGCCGCTGGCCAGCGAGTACATCATCCAGGTGGTGGCCCGTCGGGTGAACGTCAACGCCCTGTCCTCTCGTGAGGTTCAGAATTTGCAGAACCGCACCAACATCGTTCAGGACTTCGTGGTGGCCCTGTCGTCCGATGCCGCCACGGCGGACACGATCGTGGCCACGGCCGAGTATGTCAGCGGATCATCCGGTGGTTTCGGACCTGTCCGCACCCCAGCGGTTTCCGTAGTGGCCACCAATGGTATCCCCGTCTCGGCGGCTCGAGTCGGGGCACAGTCTCCCTTGGTCGGTGGCGCGGTTGGGCAAGTGGCCCAGTGGCATTTCTTCGTCTTCACCAATCTCTTCAACCCGGAGGCGGCGGCGACCACCGGATTGACCAACGGTCAGTACGTCGAGTTCGTCATCTCCTCGGCGGCCAACCTGGCCCGACCGCGTGGACCCGGGGGCTCGGGAACCCGTCTGCGGGACCGCGTCCTGGGGCCGGACTTGGATTTGTACATGTCCATGGATCCCGGCCTGACCAATCTTCAGGCTTCAGCGCTGGCATCGGCGTATCGTTCTACCCAACAGGGATTCGAAGAGCGTATCGAAATCACCAACGCCCCGGCCAATGGCGAGGTGTATTACATCGGCGTGAAGGCCGAGGATCAGCAGGCGGGCGAATTTGAGTTGGTGGTCCGCAGCAGCGACCAGCCGTTCCACATCCTTGGAGCCAACGGCTACAGCCTGCTCATGACCCCAATTGGCAGCGGGCGCTCCATACCTGATGGCAGCCCGGATGTGCCGGGTGTTGTCCGCTACTTCGGCACGGGACCCTCCGGAATCACTCGCAATGTGACCTTCATCCAGTCCCTGTTTCACGACAACTTCTTCGACCTGCAAGGCACCCTCCTGCACGCCGGGTACGGAGTGACCATCAACAACCGCCGGTCGATCCGCGATTACGGGACCGGTTTGACCCAGGTCTCCGGCCCGGTCATGGGGCTCTACGACGACATTCCCGGTTTGCGCTTCAGCGGCGGCCAGCCGACCGACGGCCCGAGCACCACCCTCCTCGACTTCTCCGGTCTGGGCAGCGTGGGTGCGTGGAACTACCTCCTGCAGGATGACGTGTTGGGCGGTTCCGGTACGTTGAATTCGGTGCAGCTTCAGGTTCAGCCGCAGGTGCTGCCGGCCTTCGAAGACCGTGTCTTCGAGAACATTTGTCTCGCGCCGCAGGGCTACGACTTCCGGTTGCGCATCGTGCCTCCGGACGCCAGCCGACTCATCATCGAGGTGACCAACATGGTCCCCGCCAACTTGCCGCTGGAAGTGTACATTCGCCGCGAAGCGTTCCCCGACCCTGACAATCTGGATGTCAACGACCGTGTGGCGACGTTGCTCGGGCCTGGCATCATCAGCATTTCCGTTCGGGACGTCCCGGCGCTGCAGGCCGGCACCTACTTCGTGCTCTTCCACAACCCGTCCGGAGTGGAGCTGTGCTTCGATGTGGCCATCTACGGCGAACGCAACCTGTCTTCCAAGTTCACCCGAACCATTGAAGGCCGATCGGCTTCCTTGGCTGATGTTGCTCGGACGGTCGCTTCGGTTCAGGTCGATGATGCGCGTCCGGTGTCCGATGTGCAGGTGGGTGTCCGTGCCGAACACGCCCGCGTCTCCGATCTGGCCTTGCGATTGGTGACCCCGGGCGGCGCCAGCGCGTTGCTCTTCGAGAACCGTGGACTCACCACCACCAACGGTCTGGGAGGTGTGCTTGTCACCAGCAACTACCAGCATGTGGCCTTGTCGCTCGACCGCGCCGGGGGCGTGGCCCGTATTTACTTCAATGGCGAAGTGGTGGCCGAACAGGCGGTCCGGCTCTCGGCCAGCAACTCGCCGACCTCGTTCCACCTCGGCGCTCTGGGTTCCGCCAATTTGCCCGGCAGCCCTATTCAGTTGGACGATTTCGGACTCTGGCGTCGTTCCATTCGGGAGGCCGAGATCCGGCGAATTTACGAGGAAGGGACCTTCGGTCGTGCCAAGGCCACCAACTTGGCCAGTGCCGGATTGGCAGCACTCTGGCCCATGGACCGCTTTGGTCTGGATACCATCGCGGGTCAGACCATCAGCAGCGTGGGCACCAGTGTGTCGGGTCAGATCAACTTCGGCATGCGCCAACCAGGCACCGGCTCTGGAGCGATCTCCACCGACTCCCGCATCCGGGATATCGGGAACTTGCCGGGGTTGACTCTGGAAGGGTGGATCAAGCCGGTCTCCGGCAACGAACGTCTGGTGGTCGGAGGCTGGTACGATGCGGCCAACAAGCGGGCAGGGCCGGCCTTGCTCATCGGTCAAGCGGCTCCCCTGGGCAATGGCCCGGGTTCGCTGAGTGCTATCTTCCAGGATGAAGCAGGCAACCGGGTGGTGCTGAGCACTCGCGCTGGCGTGTTCCCGGCTGGGGGCATTGTCACCAATCGGGCCTATGCGGTCTTCGGCGACAGCACCAATGGGGTGTACACGCCCATCAAGTTTGCCCAACCCCCGTATTTGAGTCGGATCGTGCCGCAGGTGCTGTATTCCAATGATTGGGAAACGCTCACCATCGGGGATTATGCGGCCGGCACCAACAGCCTTGAGGGTTGGATCGTGCTGACCAATCGGGTTTCGATCTTGGCCGGGGGTGTCGAGGCTCAAGTACTCGATCTTCGGAATGCCGCGGTGGAACGTCAGTTCGACCTCAACATCGGTCAGGCTTATCGATTGGCCTTCACCAGTCGCAAATCTCCCGCCGCCAAGACGGCGGTGAATGCTCAGGTCTGGGTGGATGGTGGATTCAACCTGCGCGTGGACAGCACTCCAGGATGGGTGACCAACACCACCTCCTTTGTGGCTCGATCCTCGCGCACCGCCGTTGGCTTTGTGGCGACCTCGCCTCCGGCCTCCGCGACCAACTTCCCCTCGGGTCTTGAAATTGGGCAAGTTTGGCTCGATCAGGATGGCGCTCCTCTGGTGTACCAACCGGAAGAACCCCTGCGCCCACTCATGGGGCAGCCGGGCAGCGGGTTGTGGCAATTGCAGACCACCGACGCTCGGGGAGGCGAGGCGGGGCTTCTGCTGGACTGGCAGTTGCGCTTCACCTTCATGCCCACCAATCCGCCGACCTTCCGGTTGACCAACGGCATCGCCTTCACCACCAACATTGTGGGCGAGGATATCCGTTATTTCGTGGTGGATGTGCCGCTGGAGGCCGAGCGGGCCACCAACACCTTGTTCAATTTATCGGGTCCTCCATTGTCACTGCTGTACAGCGCCTCGGGCCTGCCAGACCCCACGGAGTCCGACACGGTGACCCTAGTGTCCGGTTTGCCGGCTTCACGCTTCTTCGCGGGTGCCCTCGACATCAATCTCCCGCCGTTGCTTCCGCGTGGGCAGCGCTACTACCTGGCAGTGCGCGGTGCTGGCGGGACCTCCTCCAATGAGTTCTCGATCCAAACCGACTTCGGGGTCCGCATCACCCCGCTGACCAACCGCGTTGCCCTCCGGGTCACCAATACCGCGCCTATCTTGCAGGAGTACTACTCGTATCAGGTGCCTACCAGCAACGTGCTGGGAGTCACCTTCACGGTGTCGGGTGCGACGGGGGATGTGGATTTGTACGCCATTCGTGCTCCGAACCTGCCGGGAACCGGCCGGTTCGATTATGCGTCGGCGACGCCGGGAGTCACCAATGAGACTCTGGTCATTCACTTGGACAGCCAACCGGTGCCTCTGGCTCCGGGTCTGTGGTATCTGGCGGTGACCAACACCTCGGGCATTCCCGGGACGTCCTATGCCATTTCCGTCATCGAGCAGCGCGGCCGCATCCAGGAATTGAAGCCGGGTCAGTCGATCACGGCCGATCATCCGGGCGTCGATGAGGATTTCTATTACGTCACCCTGCCGACCGACGTTTCGGCATTGCGGGTTCGGACTCGGGGGGCCACCGAAGACTTGATCCTGAGTTCGCGCAGCAAATTGCCGGTGCCGACAGCCATCAACTTCGAGTACCAGAGTGACACGGCGGATTCTGGGGACGAAGACATCCTGGTGACCACCAATTCGACGCCGGTGGCACTGGCCGGCGGGCGGTGGTATTTCGCAGTCACCAGCGTGGGTGGTCTGCCCACTCCTTACACCATCTCGGCCGATCTCCGACTTCGGGATGCGGTCTTCGAGGCGCTCACCAACGAGATTTGGTTCGAGGCGGTGGCCACCAACGGGCCGGTGGATCTGGAATTCATCTATCGAAACCCGGGCGATGTCTCTGCGATCACCTTTGAACTCGATCAGTTGACTGGAGAGGCCGACTTGGCGGTGAGCCCGGACGAGCCGCTGCCCTTGTCGCCGGTGTTGTTTGCCAATGCCCAGCCGGGAACTCAGTCGGAGCAGGTGACGGTTTTGGCCGGACGTGATTTGCCTTCACTGGGTCGTGACTGGTACTTGCGAGTCCGCCTGCCGTCGGCGGGGCCGGTCCGTTTCCGCATTCGTGCCAGCCTCAATCGTCCGCCGGTGTGGACCCCCGTGGGGACTCGCCGGGTCACTGAAGGACTGCGCCTGACGTTCAACCTCCGGGCCACCGACCCCGACCCGTTCCCGCAGCTCATCACCTACGGTCTGGTCCAGGGGCCCGTGGGGCTCACGGTGAGCACCAATGGTGTGGTGACTTGGCAGCCTTCCGAGGCTCAGGGGCCCAGCACCAACTTGGTGCTCGTGTTTGCGAGCGATGGGGCAGTTTCGGCCACCAATCAGTTCGAGATCTTGGTGCGTGAGCAGAACTTGCCGCCGGTGTGGACCAATCCCGGTACCCGGCGTGTCATTGAGGGGCTGCAATGGACCTATGCGTTGAAGGTCAGTGATGCCGATCTGCCGGTTCAGCCGTTGCAGTTCACTTTGGTGAGCGGTCCGGAAGGGCTGACGATGGACACCAACGGTGTTCTCAACTGGCAGCCGAGCGAGGCGCAGGGTCCGAGCACCAACCGAGTGACCGTGAGCGTGAGCGACGGTAGTGTGTCGGTGCCGCAGGAATTCGATGTGGTGGTCTTGGAGTCCAATCGCTTGCCGTCTTGGGTCACTTTGGTCACCACGCGACGGGTGAGTGAAGGGGCCTTGCTGACTTTCACTGTGCAGGCCACCGACACCGATCTTCCGGCGCAGCGGTTGACCTATCGGTTGGTCACCGG
>CANHYD010000083.1 GCA_947464705.1 Verrucomicrobiota bacterium
CCCAGTAAGGCGATCGCTACCCCGTTCAGTTCGTCACCGAAGCCCAGTTGCTCACCCAACGGAATCCGGCCAAGGACGAAAAGAAAGAGGAGACCGAGAAGTTCAACAAGGACTTCGCCGAGAAGCTCAAGAAGCAGCAGGAAAAACTGGCAGCCGAGCAATCGCGTGGCCGTTGGACCTATCTCGTCAGCAAGTGGACCATCGACTCCATTCTCAAGAACCGCTCCGAGCTGATGGTGGACCCCAAGAAGGACGCGGCTCCCGACAATGCGGACGCCCTGTCAGCACCGGTGGGCTTCCCCAATTTGGGGCAGTGATTCCGAGGATCCCCTGATTCCCCAAGGCGTCCTCAATGGGCGCGCTCTCAGCACCGACAAAACCCCAACCGATGTTCAATCGGCTGGGGTTTTCTGTTGGAACAGCCAGGATCCAGAGTTCGATTCAGTCCCCGGGTTTTGGCGCCGGAAAAGCCCAACTCCCGAGGTCAATCACCCTGCCGGGCCAACTGTGAGGCACGCGCCGTCGACAAAATACCGATCTCCTCGGCAGCCACCCGTCGGTGATCGTAGCGTTGAACAAATTCACGACCAGCCATCCCCCGCTGGCGAGCCTCCTCGGGATGATCTAGCCAGTGCAGGACTCGGGCCGCCGTCGCCGGGATGTCCTTTTGCGGGACGAGATCCAGCTGGCCGGGAAACACGCTCCGGAAGACGGGCACTTCCATCGCCACCACCGGCAGACCCGCCGCCAGGAATTCATTGACCGACAACCCCCACCCTTCCTCGCGGGACAGGCTCAAACCGACTCGAGCCCGGGAAACCAAGGCAACCTTCTCGGACTCGGAGACCGGACCGGAACAGTGAACGGCACCCGCCAGGCCTGCCGCCTCGAATCGGGCCATCAATTCAGCCCGGTGCGGCCCCTCTCCGATCACCAGCAGTCGAGCACCCGGTCGGCGTTCACGAACCGCCTGCCAGAGGGGCACGGCATCGAAAACCCCTTTGTGCTCGTGAACCCGTCCCAGCAGCACCGCGTCAAACTCCTTCGGCAGGTCGACCGACAGCGGAATCCGCTCCAGATCAATGCCGTAGCCCGTGGCGAACGTCTTGCTGGGGCTGAGGCCCAGTTGGGATTCGAGGGCGTTGAAATCTTGGGCAATCAGCTCGGTGCCGCACAAGATCGCGTCGGCTTCTCGATTCAACCACCGCGCCGTCGTCCTCTCCGAGAGGAAGTGCATGCGATCGAAAAGCCCCGCGGGCTGGCGCTGGTTGGAGAGGACGTGATGGATCTTCACCGTCAAGGCCGCCCGACACCGGCGCGCCAAAGTCCGTGCCGGCCCCACCTCATAGATGAACTGAGCGCACGCGAGAATGACGTCGTACTGCACCGGCAACCGGGTGAAATGGGCGGTGAGCATCCGCCAGGCAAAGGCCGGAAGGTACCGCCAGGTCTGCCCCAGATAACGATTCGGATCAAACAGGTCATCGCTGCTGATAAGCTGCGAGCGCGGATAGAGACTCTGGAAGACCGGCCAGGCGGAGCGGGCCACCAAGAAGTCCACCCGATGCCCGGCGGCGATCCAATGCTCCACCACACCCGCGAAATAAGTCTGCACGCCGGACACCGATCGGGCATCCAGCGCTGAGTTGTAGACGATCAGGATCCGCACCGGGCCGATCAAACCCGATTCCCCGAACACCTGCCAGCCTGCGAGTGCGCCTTTCCATGGGCAAAATGGGTTCAATGATCGTGCCTAGGCCGATTATCGATCTCCTGAGGACAACGCGTGACCTGCCGGTGGATCTGTTTTTTAAAGCCGAATGCATCAATGATGAATCAAAACGGTTGACTCCATCCAATGAGCACTATCCCCTTTTCGGTAGATGCCCCCCCGGTTCCAGCAAACCACCCCTTGCTCCACCTCGGGCTGGGCCCTGCGCTGGATCCGTCTCGAACTCTCACGAAAACTCGAGCTGCTGACCCTGTTGTTGTTCCCCCTGGCTCAGGCCTCCGCGATGCAGGTTGAGGCCCCGCACAGCCCGTGGATTGGCCGCACGATGGCCATTTTGACCAACCGTCACGAGTTCACGCGCCTGGTCTTCTACGACGATGTGGAGAACGGGATGAAAATCGCCCAAGAGCGCCAGGCTCATCCAGACCGTTACCCGGAGGGATACTTTGCCAGCGGATTCATCGCTGCCAGCCAATCGAACACCTTCTACTTGCAGCCGGTCGAAATGCAGACCGACGGCAGTTGGGCGCCCCTGGCTGACAGCACGATTTACGGAAAATCCTATGACCACTTCTGGATGCTGTCGCCGCCGGATTTAAGGCTCACCTCGAATGAAGACGGCAATTCGGAGGGATCGTCCGGAATTTTTAAGCAAAGCGTGATTGATGGAGCGGTGTGCTGTTTCCGAAAGGCCCTTTATCTCGGCATGGGTGAACTGGTGGGTGGCGACACCCCCATCGCCACGGACTGGAATCGCTTTGAGACGGTTACCCCTCTGGGCGGTCAGGTAACGGGTATTGTCACTGAAAGCGCTTCGGTGGTCCGAATCGACTACCGACTCGCAAAACATCCCACCTTCGAAGGCTGGGTTGAGGTAGACAAAGCATCTTGGACCAACTCCATCTTTCCCTCCCAAGTGGTCAACGCTTCACTCCGAGACGGAGGACGTTGGGGGCCTTTTTACGGGCGCTATTTTGCCGTCGACCTGGGTTCCACCAATTTCCCACGGGGATCCAGAGGCTACGTTCCCACCTTGTTCTTCGATCCCTCCTCCTTTCCCTCCTTGGGCACGAACGCGCTGCAAACAGTCATCTACCGACCCGACGAGATCCGGGTCATCAATCGAGACGGAGACCGGCGTGTTTATCCGAATAATCAGATCCCAACGACGAGCAAGTCCAACAGTTGGATGGTGGCAATTACAATATTCGCTATCGCCAATTCTGCAGGATTGCTTTGGTACGCCTTCCAGATCACCCGAAAAAAAATTAAAACTAGTGTCATATCATGAAATCATTAAGATACTGGATACTCCTATTGCCTGTGCTCGGAGGGCTTAGCGCAACCCTCATCGGTGCCAACGATTTTTCAGGCACCTGCTATATGAAATACTTCATGTGCTGCAACGACAAGCGCCCAATTTTCTATAAAAGCTTAACCAAATCAATCAACCCTTCAAAAACTGGGGGTTTCACGGAGGTTTTGGTGGATGTCGTAGGATATTCCAATCAATTATACTCCAGAATGACGATATCCAAAGAGATAAAGCAATACAAGAGTATTGCCCCGTACGATTTTGATTGCACTTATAGCGGTAAGGGTTGGGATAAATGGGGAAACCCCTATCCCGCCTACGCCCTGACGAAGTGGGTACAAAGTGTGGAAGGCGAAACGGAGGGACCCGACGGAGAGTGCAACCCTCAGCACTAAGTAGCCCGACTCTTCGAAGTCTCAAGGCGCATTTTTCGGCCGATCGGCACACAATGCCACCGTTTCCGTCACCTAGGCCCATTCAATCTTCATCCTCCGTCACAATAAAACAATTGACACAATGAAACGAAAACTGAACCGCAGTCTTGCTATCATCGCTTCAATGACTCTGGCAGCGCCATTGTTTTTGACGGCCTCCAGCCGTGACGTAGTCGGTCCACCCAGCCCTTGCTGGGACAAATACTGGACCACCTGTAATGGTGGACTACCCACACGAAACATCACCACCACCTACAATTCCACAACGAGGACGAACAGCTGGGGTGGATCTTCTATCAGCATTACTATTCCAAATGCAGCTAACAACGGAAACCCAGTTCCACAAATGCGAATTGGCAGCACTTATAAAGAAAAGATTCGAGGCCGATTCTCCTGTGTGTATGTCGGGGATGGCGTGGATCAGTTTGGAACACAATTCTTCAATTTCGTTGCCGTACTTAAAGAAGACGGTGAAATGGACGGTGCTGGCGGATTCTGTAATTAATGGTTGTTCGTGAATTACAAATCTCGGAGCGTTTCTTGCCGAAGAGGTTCATTTATACCCGCTGACCATCAAAGCCCGGAATCACCATGGGGCCATGGGATTCCGGGCTTTTCGCAGACGTCTCGGCCGAGAGAAACCGACCCATTGCTCACGGTGGCCCCCTGATCCGTGCCCACCCACCTCAGCATGCCGCAATCGTCTCCTACTCATTCCCGACTTGCCTGGATGACTCCTCTGTTGTTCTGGGGCTTGGCAGGCACCCTACAGAGTTGGATTCAACCGGCAGGAATCTTCGAAGTGAACGAAGGCATCGAACTGCTGAAGGTCGGAGTCTTGAAGCACGATGCCCTCTGGTTCCGCTCCATGTGGGACGACCAACCGGGCACCCTGATGTGGATCCTCTCGTGGATCTTCCATTGGACAGGTCCCAGTGTGATCGCTGGGCGATTTTTGGTGATGGCACTCAATGCGGGCCTCCTGGGTCTATTAGCGCGAACACTGGAAACCCGACTCGGCCGAGGGAGCAGTTTGGCTTTGGCACCACTTCTCCTGTCCGACTCGACAGTCCTCCAACTGATGGGTTCCGTGATGCTGGAACCTGCGAGTATCCCGTTCACATTGGGGGGCGCAGTCCTCTTCTGGAATCGACTCGACCGCCCAGGGGCTAGGACTAGTGCATTTTCCGGTGCTCTGACAGGCCTGGGTCTGGCGATCAAACTGACCGCCGTTTTGCCGGCCCAGGTAGCAGGTTGGGCCTACCTGTGGGCCCTCTGGGAGGCCCGGCTTCACCCGGATACCGCCATCCGACGTCGCCGCCTGCACCTCCAGGCCGCGATCCACGCCGGGACCGCGATCTTGGTTTGCTCCTGTGCCTACTGGCTGGGCAATTACGATCTGCGAATCCTCAGCCAATCCCACGTCGTGGGGGTGCTCAAGGCGCAACCTTTCAGCGAAAGCCTGCCTGCTGCCTTTTGGATTTCCGTCGGGGCTTGGATGTCGGCGCTACCCGCTTTGGCCCTGCTGCCAAGCAGCCTCATCGTCTGCCGGACCCACCCGACGCATCGCGCATGGACGCTGCCGTGGCTGGCCACGCTTCTGTCGACCACCGCGGTGTTTTCGATCTACCCGTTCTGGCACAATTATTACGTCATCCACTTCACCCTGCCGCTGGCGGCGATGGCGGCGCCGACTCTGGCCCTATTGATCCGCGGACTCCTCGCCCGTTTGCCCGCCTCGCCTCTCACACGGCCCACTCTCGTCGCAGCCACCATCGCCGGCTCGGCATGGATCCTGTCTGATTCCCTCGCGCTCTTCCGACGTCAGCCCAACGCGGACCGCTCCGCCGCTCTGCAGGAAACCCGCGTGCTGCTGTCCGAGTATCGAGAGGCGCTGGGTTCGGTATTCGCCAGCACTCCCCATCTGTACCTCTTCGAGAGCGGAGTCCTGCCCGTGAAAGGTTTGGAGGTGGTGGTGGAGAAGCGCCGGCAATGCGGGAACCTCACCCCGAAATCGGTCTTGGAAACCCTTCGGCAAGCTCCACCGGGCGCAATCATCGCCGATCCATCGCGTTCCAGCACGAGCATTTACAATCCCTTCAACCGCGAATTCCTAGATTCGGGCTATTCGCTGATCCTTGAAAATGGCGCCGGAGAGGTATGGATCCGCAAGGACCTCGTCCAACGCCTCGGGATCACCCGTCGCCCCAACCGAACCGCCCGACTGATCGAAGAACTCAAGCTCTGAAAAGGAACCAGAGCCTTTGAAAGAGATGTCTGCGTGGGGGCGAACACTTCGGGGGGCGCGCGGTTCTTTTTGGGAAACATCTGTTTCTCAAAACGCAGCAACCAAAACCACCGCGCCCCTCGCTCGCTATGACCACCATACCCCACCGCTGTCCCTCGTTCTCTGGACTCATCCGCCCACTCAGGGTCTGGGCATTCCTCCTAACGATCCTCTCCATTCACGCTCAGCAGACCTCCAGCCCTTGGATCAACCGCACCATGGCCCTGCTCACCAACCGAGTGAATTTCACCCGTTTGGAATTCTACCAAGATGTCCCCCACGGAATCGAAAAAGCCCGACGCCACAAGGTCGACCCTCAGTGGCAACCGGAAGACAACCTGAGTTGGGGGCTCATTGCCGCACGACAACCAGGCACCTTCTTCGTCCTGAATGGGGCCTTGACCCCGGAGGGCGCCTTCATTCCCGACCCGGAACCCAAAGTTCGAGGCCAATCCTTCGATCATTACTGGTATGCTGACCCCCTCCGAATTTCGATCGCCACGCTGGAGGATGCTGAGGCGGATAGCCCCGAGGGAAAGACCGCCGCCTTCGTAAAAAATCACGCCAACAGCGCCATCGGAGTCACTCAAACCGCCCTTTATTTGGGCATGAGCGAATTGAGCATGGGCGAACAACCGGTGGCCACGGCCTGGAACCGGTTTACCACCTCGACACCCATGGGAGGCAAGGCCGAGGGAATCGTTTCAGAAACACCCAACACCATCCGTATCGACTATTCGCTGGCCAAGTTCGACGCCCAATTCTGGGTCGAATTGGACAAACCCGCACAACCGGACGGCAGGTTCCCCACGCGCGTGCGCCATTACCGGAAAATCCAAGGTCGCGTCACCGACCCGATCAAGGGGATGTACTACGCCTTCGACATCGGAACCACGAACTTCCCTAAGGGTTCCCGCGGCTACGTGCCCTCGATGTTTATCGACCCCAACCCGCGCATCCCTGCCGGCGCTCCACCCTTCATGACCTTGATCTATAAGGCCGGTGAAATCTGGCAGATCTCCCGGGACGGCAAGGAGCAGATCTACCCCCCGAATCGTCAGCCGGACCGTTCGAATGCCGGTTCCTGGAAACTCAGTCTGGCACTGATCTTGACCCTCAATGCGCTCGGTTTCTGGGGCTACCGAATAATCCGGAAGAAAAAACAACGAAACGGGCCTCGCTGACTTTGGAATGGCGGGGGGGTCACTGGCCGCTGCGACGACCTCTGAATCGCACCCGCGAGCCCCTTCCCTATCCCTTCGGTGCTGGAAAAGGCCGTTGGACTCCCCCAGAGTCTCGGCCTTCGATGATCCTGCCTCAACTACTGTGGCGCTTCGTCCACCATCGCGATGACCCGGAGTTTTACCGGATGCAGGCGGTGGACGCGATCGCTTGGATCGAAGAGAGCGGCATCCCCGTCGGCCCTGGAATCCGGGTTCTGGATCTGGGCTGCGGCCATGGAGTCTTTGGAGGAGAACTCCTTCGTCGGGGTTGCACCGTGACCTTCGCCGATGAGCAGAACCACCTGCTTCCTGAATTCCGTGCCTGCCCCTTCCTGAGCGTCAACCTCGACAAAGACTCGCTGGATCGGCTGGGGCACTACGACCTGGTGATTTGTTCCAATGTGCTGGAACACCTGTCCCAGCCTGAATCGTTCCTGTCGCGGGCCAACCAGTTGCTCTCGCCGGGAGGCCGTTTCTACCTCAGCTGGACCAATTGGCTGTCACCCTGGGGTGGTCACGAATTCTCACCCTGGCATTACCTGGGGCCGCGAATCGGGCCGGCCATTCACGACTTGCTCGGCAAGAGCCGCTTCCACCAACCCGGCACCAATCTCTTTGTCACCTCCATCGGGGCCATACTGCGTCACCTAGACCGTCAGACACCACTGACCATCACCCGGCGGGCACCTCGTTATTACCCGGAGTTCTGGTTCCTGCTGCACTTGCCAATCTTGCGGGAGTTCCTGTCTTGGAACTGCGCCTTACTGCTGAAATCCCGTCTGGATTCCCCATCGAAGACCCAGAGCCAAACACTCTCCAGACCGGCCATCCTCTCCTCATGAACGACATGTCTCCATCCGGTCCGCGACGCCTCAATGTCGGCTGCGGCCTCGATATCCGCGAGGGCTGGGTGAATCTCGATTCCGTGGATTACGGCGGGAACCAGCTCTGCGACCTGAACCAGTACCCCTGGCCTTTTCCCGACAATCACTTTGATGTGGTCTATGCCTCCCACATCCTGGAGCACATGGGCAACTTCAACGCTGTTGTCACCGAGTTGTGGCGGGTGTGCCGCCCTGGGGCGATCATCACCGTGAAGGTGCCCTTCTTTCTCAGCACCAAGTTCTACTCCGAACCCGATCACCGCATTCCTTTCGGCATCCGATCCTTCGACAATTACGAAGACATCACCGGACGAACGTTGAAGTTCTATGAGCAGTGGAAGCTGGGGCACCGAACCAATTACGGCAGCAAGGCCCGCTTCGTGGTGGAGTCCAAGCGATTCCATTTTTCGAATTTCGCAGCGCTGCGATGGCTCAATGGCCCCATCAACCTCGAGCCCGTGATCTTCGAGCGATTCTTCGCGACCCTAATCACCCCGGAAGAGGTCCATTTCCGCCTTCGGGTCTCTAAGGGTTAACCCTCGCGCTCCAAGCCTCACGCCGCTCACCCTTTGGGCGCCCGCACACGCTCAAGCTGTGGGGATTGGGGCTGAAAGCCTGCGGTATTGTTGGAGGCCCCATCAGGTTGAATACTCCCCAGGGGCTCTCTCCGGGCAGGGCTCTCTCCGGGCAGGGCGCCTCCGGGTAGGGCGATTTCTCCGAAAGCGCCACGTCTGCGGTGCCGGACCGCTCGGAGATCGGTCCCTACCGGGGAGATCATCGGGCTACACCCCTGAGTCCTTCGGCACACTCAGCCTTGCCTGAGCATCTCCGAGGTAGGGCGATTTCTCCGAAAGCGCCACGTCTGCGGTGCCGGACCGCTCGGAGATCGGTCCCTACCGGGGAGATCATCGGGCTACACCCC
>CANHYD010000084.1 GCA_947464705.1 Verrucomicrobiota bacterium
CGACGAATCCGTGCCGCCCCCGGATCCGGCTCGGCTGGAGCGTCTGCTGGGGGGACAGGTACTGCAGGAGTTCCTGGCTCCTCCGGTGGCCCCGGCCGTCCTGCGGATGCACATCCCCTTGCCCGATGGCGGGGCCACGTCGCTGGTCGGCATCCTGGGTGTGGAAGTGGAAGGCACCACCCTTCTGGAAGAGTTCGATCAGTTGGATCGCAGCCTATGGCGTCAGGGATTGCTTACCCTGTTGCTTTCGGGTGGGGCCTTGGGCGTGGCCGTCACGATCGCCTTTTCACGCTTGGCGCGGGCCAACCGAGCCTTGTTGGAGCGCAGTGAGCGCTTGGCCCGGGCCAACCGCGAGTTGATGGTGGCCACCAAGACCGGAGCCATGGGCGCGGTGGCTTCCCATTTGGTCCACGGACTGCGCAATCCTTTGGCGGGCCTTCAGGCCTTTTTGGGGTCCATCGGAGAGCAGCCCATTCCCACCGAAGAGCGCGCCGAGGCCGTGGCCACCTTGCGGCGTATGCGCACCCTCATCGACGGCGTGGTCCGTGTCTTGAAGGATTCGGGCGGCATCTCCCAGTTCGAGATCGATATGGCCGAACTCCTGCCACGGGTCCTTCAGCGGGTGGACCCCGCCGCCCAAGCCCGCGGGGTTCGGACGGTGCTTCGCTGTGAACCCACACAGCGATTGCGCAATCGCGAGGCCAACATCCTTTTGCTGGTGGTCGAGAATTTGGTCAGCAACGCGCTCGAGGCGGCCCCGGATCAATCGGAGGTGCTTATCACCTCGGGACAGGGACCGGACGGCGGATGGGTGGTGCGCGTGACCGATGCCGGAAAGGGGATTGCGCCTTCGGTGCGGGAGCACCTCTTCGAGCCGACGATGTCCACCAAGCCCGGGGGCAGTGGCTTGGGCTTGGCCATCACCCGTCAGCTGGCCCTCAGTGTGGGTGGCGATGTGGTGCTGGAACGCTCCGGATCGGCCGGGTCGACCTTCGCAGTGCACCTGCCGCCCGAGCTTCCCGGTGAGGGTGAAGCCCGGTGACGAGTCCTCCCACATTGCGCGACGGATCGCAGGCGCCTACAAATCCTCGGTGAGTTCCCGTGTCTTTCGCAATCCGGTGGGCCATGTCTTGGGGCGGCCCAATCGGTGGGATTCCCTCGTTGGTGCTCTCTGGATCCTGTTCGCGGTCATGGCGGGAGCGGGCACCGTACGAGCCCAGGGCAGCAATCTGACTTGGCACTGGTCCAACCCGACTCCCTTTGGCAATTCCATCACCGATCTGGCCTGGCGGACCAATCGACTGTACTTGGCCGTGGGAGACCGTGGTGCACTCTGGGTCGCCGACAGCCTGCCGAATTGGCGACGGGCCAAGACCGGGACCACCGTCGCTTTGCGGGGAGCCACCTATTTGGGAGACCGTGCCATCGTGGTCGGTGAAGGGGGGGCTATTTTCTGGTCCGATGGCGAGGTGTTCGAAGCGGCCGTCACCGGCCGGACTCAATGGCTGGAAAGTGTGGCTGCGTCGGCCGACCGGGTGGTGGCGGTCGGCGATGGGGGAGTGGTGATGGTGAGCACCAATGGCATCGATTGGGCGGCCGCTTCTGTCGGCAAGACCAACAACCTGACCAGCGTGACCTATGCTTCGGGGCTCTTCGTGGCCGTGGGAGACGCGGCCTTTGTGGCCAGCAGTTCGGATGGACTCCGTTGGACGGTTCGCAACACCGGCAAGACCGGATTCAATTGGTACCGCGTGGCTCCGGTTTCCTCAGGTGTCATGGCCGTGGGGGACGCCGGCAATTACGTGATCAGCCGCACCGCGCAATTGCTGCAGTGGGATTCCGGTCGGATTTCCACCACCAATGCTCTCACCGCGGTTCTGGCTCTGGGCAATGAGCGGCTGGTGGGCGGAAGCGGCGAGTTGCGCTTCGGCGCCAGTTTGTTCGGGAATTGGGTCTGGTCGTCGGAAGCCAATCCCCTTCGGCCCAATCCAGCCCCGCTTTTGACCTACCAATGCCTCCTTTGGGATGGGCAACAAGTCGTGGCCGGGACGCGGGGTGGCCTGATTGTCACGGGCACCCGGTCCGCCACCTTCGTTGGTTTCAATTGGTCCTACACCGAGCCGACCGGCATCGCCTCCATCTGGGATTCGCTGGTGCTGAGCGTTCCGGGAACCAACGTCAGTGTTTCCTTCAATGGAGCGGTGCCCACCTTCACCACCAACACCCAGCCTCAGACTCTGAGGGTCACGGCCGGGGAGTGGGCGCAGTTCATGGACAGTCCGGACGGCAAGAACTGGAACCGGGGACTCGCGCCGGCCAACGCCTCGGGCGTGAGCTATTTCGGGATCGGAGGGCGGCCCACGCTGGTGGTCGCGGCCGGTTCGGCGGGTTCGTTGGCGCTGAGCCGCACCGAGTACGCGCCGCTGGTGAGCACCCATACTGCGACCCTTGGAGCCCAGGTGGTTCGGGTGCTCATTACCAATCAGGTCAACACGCTGGGCATCGCCTGGGAATCGGTGGCCTCCGGTGTCACCACCGACCTTCGCGCGGTCTGCGCCAATTCCAACCTCTTCGTGGTTGCCGGTTCCGGTGGTGTCATTTTGACCAGTCCGGATTCCCGGTCGTGGACGCGTCGGACTTCCGGATCGACCGCCATCTTCAGCGGCGCCACTGCATGGCCGGGCGGGTTTGTGGTCTCCGGTCAGAACGGCGTCCTCGTGACCAGCACCAACGGCCTTTCCTGGACTTCTCGCGTCTCGGGCACCCCCCGCTGGCTGTGGCGAGTGCGCTGGCTGAGCGACCGTCTGGTGGCGGTGGGCGATGGAGGCACCGTCTTGACCAGCACCAACGGGGTGGATTGGACGGCTCGGTCCACGCCGACGGCCACCTGGTGGAATGATGTCTCTTGGCAGTCGGGCTGGTTTTGTCTGGTGGGAGATGGGGGTGTCGTGGCCGTGTCCCAGGATTTGTCGAACTGGGTAGAACTGCCCACCCTCACCTCACGCAACCTCTACACGGTTTGTGCGGCCGACGGTCAGTGGGTCGTGGCCGGGAACGGCGGGGCCATCCTGCGATCTCGGGCGACCGCATTCGATGCGCCGGTCCAGATCCTCAACTATCCCAAGACCCCGGAAGAGAACCTCTTTCTTTTCGGGGGGCAGATGGATCAGGCCTTCCGCCTGGAGCGCTCGACTGACCTGCTCAACTGGCAGGACGCCACCGATCTGGAAATCAGCGATCCCGAAGGGGTGCTCCTGCTGCTCGACCCCACCACCAACGCCCCGAATGGTCAGTTCTTCCGGGTGGTCCACCCGTGACCTCCGCAGAGGCCCTGATTTGCGTCGGTCTGTCGAGGCACTCCGGGACACCGCGCTTGTCAGCCTTGACGGCTCGGGTATGTTTCACAGAACGCTTCATGAAAACCCCGGAAATATGCTGTCGTCGCGCGGTGGGCCGCCGTGGCTTCACCCTGATCGAACTCCTGGTGGTCATCGCCATCATTGCCATTTTGGCCGGGATGCTCTTGCCGGCTCTGGCCAAGGCGAAGTCCAAGGCTCAGGGCATTGGTTGTATCAACAATGGCAAGCAACTCACCTTGGCCTGGCACTTGTACTCCACCGACTACAACGATGCCGTGGCCAACAATTACGGCGTCGCCGAGACCATTCAGGCCATCGACCAGAGGGTCTTCGACAACTGGGTCAATAACGTCATGACCTGGGGCGTCGGCGGTGGCACCGCCGAGCGCAGTGTCACCAATGATGCCTGGGTGGTGAATGGTGTCTTGGGTAAGTACACCGGTGGGGCCGTGGGCGTGTACAAGTGCCCGGCCGATATCTTCGTGTCGCCGGCCCAGCGCGGCAAGGGTTGGGCCCGTCGCAACCGGAGCATGGCCATGAATTCCTTCTTCGGCCGCTTCAGCATTGGCGATGATCCGACCCGGGGCGGACGCAATTGGGCCTTCAGTGACCGGATCCAGTTCCTCAAGCAGTCCCAGGTTCCGTCGCCCGCCAAGACTTGGCTCACGCTCGATGAGCACCCGGACTCCATCAACGATGGCTACTTCGTGAACAACCCCGACGCCTCGTCCTGGCAGGATATCCCGGCCTCCTATCACAACGGTGCTTGCGGCTTCTCCTTCGCCGACGGACATGCGGAGATCCGTCGTTGGCTCAGCGGCACCTCGAAGTATCAGGCCGTGAAGTTCTCCTACCCAGCGACCAAGACCTTCGATGCCCAGGGCCGCGTGGACTTCCAGTGGTACCGCGAGCGTACCGGCTACATTTTGGCCAACGGCAGCGTGCCGCAGTACGGCTACTGATTCGGAATACTTCCGTTGCATCGGGGCATCCAGGGATTCTTTCCCGGGTGCCCCGATTGCTTTTCTAGGCGGGGTGTTGTCGGCTCAGGTGGCCGCGGTCGAACGGCCGGAGAGGCGTTCTCGGGGCCCCCGGATCGGTGTGCTTTCAGAATCCTTCCATACCCACCACCCGCAGGATTTCTTCGAGGGTGGTTTCCCCTCGCAAGGCCCGTCGCAAGCCCGCCTGCCACAGGGTCTCCATGCCCTGAGCCTGGGCGATTTCTTGAAGCCGGCGCGTGGGGAGCTTCTGCAGCACGGCATCCCGCAGGGTTTCATCGACCGTCAGGGTCTCCATCACGGTGGCCCGACCGCTGAAGCCGGTGTGGTTGCAGGCCGGACACCCTCCGCCTCGCCGGAACAGGCCTGTTTCCCGGATTTCTTCCGGCACGCAGGCCAATACGGAAGGATCTGGTTGATAGGCCTCGGAGCAGACGGGGCAGTTGCGTCGGATGAGCCGCATGCCCAGCACTCCTGTGATGGACGACGCCAGCAGGAAGGGCTCGATGCCCATGTTGATGAGGCGGGCAAAGACTCCCGTGGTGCTGCCTGAGTGGATGGTGCTAATGACCAGATGCCCGGTGAGCCCAGCCTGAACGGCAATCTGGGCTGTCTCCGGATCCCGGATCTCGCCGATCATGATGACCTGGGGGTCTTGCCGCATGAGCGATCGCAGAGCCACCGGGTAGGTGTATTCGCGAGCCACGTTGCACTGGGATTGCGCGATGAGGGGCAGCGTGAACTCCACCGGGTCTTCCACCGTGGCGATGCTAATGCTCGGGCCTGAGCGTTCAATCAGGTGGCAGAGCGAGGCGTAGATGACCGTCGTCTTGCCCGAGCCGGTGGGTCCGGTCATGAGCAGGAGGCCGCTGGGGCGAACCAAGAGGCCCTTGAGGGTTGCCAGAACGTTGGGTTCGAGACCGAGGGCCTCGAGGTTGAAGGCCCGGTTCGATGGATCGAAGATGCGGATGACCGTCTTCTCGCCCCGGATGGTCGGAAACGTGGAAATGCGCAGGACCACGTTGCCGGCCTCCGGGAAGGTGTTGGCGCGGCCTTCTTGGGGGAGTTGAGTCTCGTGGCCCATGAGGTTGGCCATGACCTTCAGGCGACCGGTGATCTTGGGCAGCAAATCGCTGGGGAGGTGGATGAGTTCATTGAGCACGCCACTGATCCGGACCCGAACGGCGATGCTCGATTCCCAAGGCTCGATGTGGATGTCGCTGGCCCCGGAGCGCACGGCATCGATGATCACGCAGTCCACCAACCGGACGACGTCGATCTCCTCGTCGGAGGGACAGGCTTGGAGAAAGCGGACGGTTTGGCTCATGGAAGGAGTGAAGTGGGCCCCGGTGGAAAAGCAAACGCTCATCGGAGCCCGCGGAGTTACTGGTAGTGATGGAGCCAGCACCGGGGCGGTGCTCGAGGAGGCAAGCCCGTCGCCTCCGTCCATCAACACGTCCTCAGAAACGCACGGCCTCGTTGGTCTTGCCGCATTGCGGGCAACGGGACCGTTCCACTTCAGCGTCGTCGGTATAGACCGAGCTGCAGCGCACGCAGCGGAACACCTGATCTTGAGACACATCCGAACCGATGCGTCGCCTGCGGAACTCGTCGCCCAAGGCAAAGAATCCCAAGGCCGCCAGGAGTAGCGCCACCCACAGGGCGATGACAGTTTCCGGGTGCATCGCCGTTCAGAGGGGGTTGCCCGGGCCCTTGGGGGGCGCGCCGGGGATCGGATGGACGCTCACGACGCCCCAGGTCAGCGGATCGACTTGCAGGGCATCGGGCCGCTTGGGCTGCGGCAGCGGCTGGAACCGCGCGTTCCGCACCGCTTCCAAGGTGGCGAGGTCAGCGGCTTTGGAACCGGATCCAACGGAGATGCGCGCCGTCAAGACCTCCCCCCAGGGGTTGACCACCAGCTCAATGTGGGTGGGTTGTGGCGAGTCGCTCTCGGTCCAGGGCGCGATCTTCAGGGGGCGCATCAGGCTGCGAGTGGTCAGTGCGCCCCGCACCTCGACCTGCGCCTCACCCCGTGTCATCCGCGCCATATCGCTTCGGGCTGGAGCTGCCACCGGAAGGGATGGGGGCCGGGATGGGGGAGTGGGGGTCGCCGGGGCTGGCCCCAGATTGGACCCGTTGGGATCGGCCGGTAGGAACGAGGGCCGCGGTTCAGTCCGTCCCCACCCGTAGGCGACTGGTGGCAAGGCTCCCGCGGCATCGCCTGAAAATCCGCCAGCCTCCGGCAGTGCGAAACGGGTCGGCGACAGCACCAAGACGTCGGGGTTGTCCCGAAACTCGGGTGACCAGACCAGACCGAAGGAGTCGCCGTCGTCCAGGCTGGGGCCCGTTGGAAAACGGGCAACGAGCCAAAATCCACCCGCATGGAGCGCTGCCAGGAGGGCGGTGAGGCCGATCCACTGCCGGGAACTCCAACCGGGTGCGGGTGTGGTCATGGTTTCGGAATGCCGAGGTGTCGGCCCTCGGGGCCGCCCGAGTTGCCGGTCGTTCCACCGCCGCCGCCTCCTCCTCCCAGCAGGATCTCGGACAGTCCGGCTTCTCGTGCCAAGGTTGCCAACTCTTGGAGCCGCTCATAGCGCACCGAGCGGTCGGCCTGCAGGTAGAGCTTGCGCGGCCCCTTCGGAGCGCTGGCCCGAGCAGCCAGTCGGGTTTTGAGAATGGCCAGGTCGGGCACGATCTGGTTCTCGAAGTAGCACTGTTCCCCGGCATCGACGGCCACCACCAGGAAGGAGTCTCCGGTCCAAGTTCCACTCCGGGAACCGCCCGGGGGCAGTTCCAGTCGGGTGCCCACCGGCAGGACCAGATAGCCCCCGAACAACATGAAAAACAGCAGCACGAAGACCACGCACAGGTAGGGTGCCAGCTCGAACTGCCCCTTCAGCGGTTTGAGGGTCCGCGTGAACTTCATGGGGTTCCCGAAGCCTTGTTGCCAGAGGTCTCCACGGTCTGGGTGACCATCTTCACGGCCTCGGCCGAGGCACGTTCCATGTCGAGCACCACCGCGTTGACCCGGGCTACCAAGTAGTTGTAAGCCGCATAGCAGACCGCGGCGATGGCGATGCCCAGGCCGGCGGTGTAAAGCGCCTGCCAGACGCCCGCGAAGAGTTCGGCCGGTGCGGCGAAGCCTGGGCCGGTCTGGAGTTGGCGGAAGGTGCCGCCGATGCCCACGAGCGTTCCCAAGAGACCCACCAGCGGCGCGATTTGGGCGAATGTGGCCAGTAGTGACAAGTTGGCCTCAAGCCGGGGCACTTCTACCCAGCCCACTTCTTCGATGGTTTCTTGAATGCGCTCGCGACCCGCGTCACGGCTCAAAATGGCCGCCTTCACCAGTCGCGACACGGGCCCTGGGGTGGCGTCGCAAATGGAGATGGCTTCGATGACATTGTCGCGCTTGAGCACGTTGCGCACGCCCGCCAAGAACTGGGCCGAGTCGATTTGCACCCGATGGTAGTAGAGCAGTCGCTCGATGATGACGCTCAGCGCCACGCCGGCCAGGAGCGTCAGGAGCCAGAAGAGGATGCCAAAGCCACCGGCGCCGGTATCGGCTGAAATCGCGTTCGGCAGGACCGTGCCGTTGGTGGGCACCGCGACCGCCAGCAGGACGGAAAACGTCATGAGCTTCAGGATGATCCTTCGCCCCGATGCGGGCAATCCCCGATCCCTGCCCGGCAACGGCGTTGCCAACGTGTGTGGACCAGCGGAATGTGCCAGGGCGACGAACTGGGACTCCAGCGGGAGATCTCACCCCTGTGTTCCCCGGCTAGCGGGCGTTGTCGGCGAAGATCCGGGCTTCTTTCTCGGTGATCTTGCCATCTTGGTTGGTGTCAGTGCGGCGGACCGACTCGTTGAAGACCTGATGCGCCCCGTTCACGGTGGTGATCTTGTGCGAGAAGATTACCGGGATGTGGAACTCGGTCTTGCTCTCCGTCGGGGTTGACGACGCGCGGACCTTCTCCACGGCCTCATAGAAGGTCCGAGCCGCGGCATCGGTTTCGAAGGAGATGGGCTGGCGCTGCTCGTCCCGATGCACCGTTTCTTGATGCGAGATGCAGCCCCAGCCGACAGCGCCGAGGAGCACTCCGGCCGCGACGGGGAGAATTTTTTTGAAAGTCATCACAAGCCCTAGAGACTCCGGGACCCCGCCCCCGTTCAATCCAATTCTTGAACGCACCGGGCTTGAAGATATCGCGCGCTGACCGAGTCTTGCACGACGCATGACGCTTCCCTCCTTCGACAGCACTCTCCGGACCCGCGTGGTGTTCGGGGCCGGTAGCCTGGATCGCCTCGGCGAACTGGCCGCCAGTCTGGGC